>JBKJXQ010000131.1:0-2707 GCA_046716235.1 Chitinophagaceae bacterium | reverse complement strand
TCTTAAATCCGGGGGTATTATTTCTGTCAATGATGAAGGTATAATCAGGGAAGGAACTGTTGTCAGCGTTAGCCAGGAAGAAAACCAGGCATTGGTTAATAACGGAGTCCAGGAATTTTGGTATAGTCCGGAAGAAATGCAGGCAGTACCGCTTGACGAAGATCAACTGATGAAACTTGGGTTTACCAGAGAAGAAACCGATGGAACTGTCAAATATAAAAGAGATTCATTCCGGCTGGTAACACCGAAAAAAGATGATTTTTCCAATATTGAAATGTGGTGGAGAGAAGACCGGCGTCATTTTAGTTTTCCATTAGGGGTGCATGAACTGCAAAATCTTCATCTGGATATGACGAAAGTGCACCTTGATAAGCCTTAATATCAACTTTTTAGCCGCTTTCACTACTAACTTCAGTCCTTTTTTCACATTAGGTTGAAAAAGAACTGGGGTTTTTTCTTTTTTCACCTTGATACTCCTACCTTTGCGTTCCTAAAAAAAATATGTCGAAACAACCCCTTATTAAGCAAGATGGTGTAATCTTAGAAGCCTTATCAAATGCTATGTTCAGGGTAAAGCTTGAAAACGGGCATGAGATATTAGCCACCATCTCGGGGAAAATGAGAATGCACTATATCCGCATTCTGCCAGGAGATAAAGTAGGAGTGGAGTTATCGCCGTATGATTTAACAAGGGGAAGAATAAATTTCAGATATAAGTAAAGCTTAAAGAAATGAAAGTAAAAGCATCCATTAAAAAGCGTAGCGTTGATTGCAAAATTGTTCGCCGCAAAGGTGTATTATTTGTAATTAACAAAAAGAATCCCCGCTTCAAACAAAGACAGGGGTAAAAAAGCTATGAGCAAAGCTCGAAGCAAAAAAATTGAAAGAATTAATATAAAATAAAAGAAATATGGCTCGTATTGCCGGTGTAGACTTACCAAAAACAAAAAGAGGCGAAATAGGACTTACCTATATATATGGTATTGGCCCTTCTACTGCTAAGTACATTCTGGATAAGAATAGTATCGATCGTAATAAAAAAGTAAATGAGTGGAATGATGACGATCTGAATGCAATTCGTACCACTATTACTGACGAGTTGAAAGTAGAAGGCCAGTTGCGATCTGAAGTGCAGATGAGCATCAAGCGGTTGCTTGATATTGCCTGTTATCGTGGACTTCGTCATCGTAAAGGTTTGCCGGTTCGTGGACAACGTACTAAAACAAACAGCCGTACAAGAAAGGGTAAGCGTAAGACAGTTGCCGGTAAAAAGAAGGCAGCTAAGAAATAACCCTTCGCTGAACTCAGGGTGACAATTTCGATTGTCATCCAGAATAAAGTGAGGGAGAAGCATAACGAATCAATTCCAGATCTGCCGCTTCACAGGTAGGATAGATTCAAACCTGATTAGTCAGGAGTAAAAAAATTTAAAGATTACCTCAGAACAAACAATTATGGCAAAAGCACAAGGACAGCAGGCTAATACAGGAAAAGCAGCTGCAAAAAAAAGAGTAGTAAAAGTAGATGCATACGGCGATGCTCATATATCTGCTACATTCAATAACATTATCGTTAGTTTGACCAATAAAACCGGCCAGGTAATAGCATGGAGCAGTGCGGGTAAAATGGGTTTCAGGGGTTCTAAAAAGAACACTCCTTATGCTGCACAGATGGCCGCTTCAGATGCTGCTAAAGTAGCACTGGATGCTGGTTTGAAAAGAGTAGATGTATATGTAAAAGGACCAGGATCGGGCCGTGAAGGTGCTATCAGGTCTTTATCCCAATCAGGTATTGAGATAGTGATGATTAAGGACGTAACGCCAATGCCACACAATGGTTGCCGTCCTCCAAAGAAAAGAAGAGTTTAAAAAAGTCAAAAAGACACAAAAGTCAGTAAGTCCGAAAGACAACCTAAACAGTTGTAAATTTTCTTTCAGACTTTCGGACACTGGTCTTACGGACTTCATAACATATAGTTGCTTTGAAAGGATCGAAGCAATTCATTTAAAAAAGGGTGCCCGATTAATTTTTTACGATTTTTTACCGATCGTAGCACCGTTACAAAAAAAATCGAAATTAATAAAAACTATGGCAAGGTACACTGGTCCTAAGACCAAGATTTCCCGTCGTTTCGGTGAACCCATTTTAGGTAATGGTAAATGGCTGGATAAAAACAGCAATCCTCCGGGAATGCACGGTGATAAGAAAAAGCGTAAAACTTTAGGTGAATACGCTTTACAACTTCGTGAAAAACAAAAGGCCAAGTATACATATGGCATTTTAGAAAAACAATTCCGTAAAACATTTGAAGAAGCTTCCCGCATCAAAGGCGTAACCGGTGAAAACCTGATTAAGTTATGCGAAGCCCGTTTGGATAATACTATATTCCGTATGGGTATAGCACCAAGCCGTCCCGCAGCCCGCCAGTTGGTAAGTCATAAGCATATTGAAGTAAATGGTAATGTACTGAATGTACCATCTTACCAGATGAAAGCCGGTGATGTAATTACTATTAAAGAAGGCAGCAAAGGAAGAACTTCGATAACAAGTGTTGTTCGTGGTAAAAATCCAAAGTTTAGCTGGTTGGATTGGAATGAAACAGAACTGAAAGGTACTTTCATTACTTATCCTGAAAGGGAAAGTGTTCCTGAAAATATAAAGGAGCAATTGATTGTGGAATTGTACAGTAAGTAATGTGAATCGTGAG
>JBKJXQ010000130.1:0-18247 GCA_046716235.1 Chitinophagaceae bacterium | reverse complement strand
GTTAGATGATTACGATATGATGGGAGCAGTAAAATACTGGCAGCTGCATGAAGATAAAATATTATCAATACTTTGCCGTTCTTTAGTGGAAAGAAAACTATTGAAAGTAAAGTTGCAAGCCGACCCCTTTGAAGAAAGTTTTATAAAAGAAAAAATGAAAGAGGCCTGTGAAAAATTCGTCATTACCGAAATAGTATCTACTTATTTTGTTTTTACGGGTGAAGCCAGTAATTAAACTTACAATCCGGGGGATGAAGTGATAAAAATTTTATTTAAAGACGGAACCATAAAAGATATTTCGAAAGTAGATAATGCACTGATAAATTATGAAAGTGGCCTCGCTTATGGCGAGATTAAAAAACATTACATTTGTTATATGAGAAGTTCATAGTTAATAGTCATAGTCTTTTGCTATATCATGAACCATCACCCTGAACTATTATCTAAAAAATATGCAATTTTCCGCTGCACAAATAGCACTCTTAATTAACGGCCAAATAGAAGGCGACTCCAGTGTTATCGTTGACTCATTTGGTAAAATTGAAGAGGCGAAAGAAGGACAACTTACTTTTTTCTCCAATCCTAAATACGAAGAATATATCTACAGCACCAAAGCATCTGTAGTTCTTATTAATGAGGCCTTTGAACTCAAACAACCTGTGAAGGCAACGCTGATAAAAGTACCTGATGCGTATACCTCTTTTGCGACATTGCTCACCAAATACCAGGAAATCGCACAACAGAAATTAACCGGGATACAGCAACCAAGTTATATCGCTAAAACTGCTTCGTATGGCGACAATGTTTTCATCGGGGCTTTTACTTATATCGGTGAAAATGTAAAAATCGGTCAGCATACAAAAATTTTTCCTAATGTTTTTATAGGCGACAATGTTGTTATCGGCGATAATTGTCTCATTGACCCCGGCGTAAAAATTTATCATGATTGTAAGCTCGGTAATCAAGTAAATGTTCTCGCCGGTACTGTTATCGGTAGCGATGGTTTTGGTTTTGCACCGCAACCCGATGGAACATTTATCAAGATCCCTCAATTGGGTAATGTTATTATTGAAGACAATGTTGACATAGGCGCCAACGCTACAATAGACAGAGCAACGGTTGGTTCTACAGTTATTAAATCAGGAGCCAAGCTGGATAACCTGATTCAAATAGCTCACAATGTGGAAGTAGGCAACAACACAGTAATCGCCGCCCAGGCGGGCATAAGTGGCAGTAGCAAAGTAGGGAGTGGTGTAATTATAGGTGGGCAGGCGGGTCTGGCGGGTCATATCAATATTGCAGATAATGTAAAGATAAACGGACAAAGCGGCGTGAATAAATCGGTAAAGACAGCCGGTGTTTCTATAACCGGAACAAATGCATACGATTATACAAAGGCAATGCGGAGTATGGCAGTTGCACGAAATCTTCCTGAAATGGAAAAAAGAATTAAAGAATTAGAAAATTTGGTGAAGCAATTGATGATGGAAAAAATTTCTTCCTGAAAAATTTATAGCACTTCTTTCCTCTTTGTTTAGTTATTATGCTAAACAATTACATTTTAACCCCAAATCCTATCTTTGCTGCGATCAAAAAAACCGCATGGACTCCAACTTCAATCCCGATAAACAACATACATTAAAAACAGCTGTTACTATTTCAGGCACCGGTTTGCATACTGGTATACTTGCCGACCTGACGATGAAACCAGCTGCACCAGGTTTTGGTTTTCAGTTTCAACGTATTGACTTGCCCGGCCAACCAGTTATTAAGGCCGATTGTGATTTGGTTACCGATGTAAGCAGAGGTACCACACTGGAAAGTAATGGCGGCAAAGTAAGTACGGTAGAACATGTGCTTGCCGCTTTAGTAGGTTTGGGAGTAGATAACTGTCTGCTTGAAATAAACGGACCTGAAATGCCGATCATGGATGGCAGCTCGGAACCATTTGTAACATTGATTGAAGAGGCAGGTGTGCTGGAACAGGATGCTGCTAAAGTTTGGTACAGTATCGATGAAAATATTTATCATTACGATGAAGCAAAAAGAGTAGAAATGGTAGCCATGCCATCTACAGAATATCAGGTAACTACTTTAATTGATTTTAATTCTCCCGTGCTGGGCACTCAACATGCAGGGCTGAAACATATCAGTGACTTTAAAGCAGAAATTTCTCCCTGCCGTACTTTTTGTTTTTTACATGAATTGGAAATGCTGTTGGATAATAATTTAATTAAAGGCGGTGATGTAAATAATGCCATTGTTATCGTTGATAAGCCAGTGGATGAAAAAGAAATGGCCAGGCTGCGGACTATTTTCAGAAAAGATAAAATAGAAGTAAAAAGCGAAGGATATCTGAATAACCTGGAATTACGTTTTCCGAATGAACCAGCCCGCCACAAACTACTGGATGTTATTGGTGACCTGGCGTTGATTGGCTATCCCATCAAAGGACGTATAATTGCCAACCGCCCTGGTCATAGCACCAACGTAGAGTTTGCTAAAAAAATAAAACAGTATATAAAAAAGAATAAACACACCAAAGGTGTTCCCATTTATAATCCTTCTCAACCCCCTGTGTACGATTACCAGTTTATTGAAAAGACTTTGCCGCATCGGTTTCCGTTTGCATTGGTAGATAAAATAATTGAGCTAAGCGACACTTATATAGTGGGCATTAAGAACGTAACCATCAACGAGTGGTTTTTCCAGGGCCATTTTCCCGGCAACCCGGTAATGCCTGGTGTATTGCAAATAGAAGCACTGGCACAGTGTGGCGGTATTCTTGCCATTAACCTCAGTGGCGAAGGGCAATATGATACCTATTTCCTTAAGATAGATAATTGCAAATTTAAAAGTATGGTAAGACCGGGTGATACACTTATTCTTAAAATGGAATTATCTGCCCCCATCCGCCGTGGAATTTGCGAAATGAAAGGCACCACTTATGTCGGTAATAAAGTTTGTGCCGAAGCAGATTTAGTAGCACAAATTGTAAAAAGATAGCATCAGAAAAATATGCCAAAAGTATTTTTTTTAGAATGTTGACAAATAGCTGAAATGCCTGTTAATCGGGCATTTTCTTTTATACCACGGCTAATAAAAAATAGTCTAAAAAAGCACTATTAAATACAGCTTCTCCGGGTGTATTTCCGTAAATTTGTGAGTTACATTTTTTTCATATTCAACGACAGGATTTTCCCATCATTATGACTACAGAAGCTAAAGAAAAAGCCGCCGCCATTTCAGCAGGTTACAGTGCCGACAGTATCCAGGTATTAGAAGGATTAGAGGCCGTCCGTAAGCGTCCGGCTATGTATATTGGAGATATTGGAGTGAAGGGGTTGCACCATCTTGTATATGAAGTGGTAGATAATTCCATTGATGAAGCCCTGGCGGGTTATTGTAAAAATATCATCGTTAATATTCATGAGGATAATTCTATCTCTGTAGAAGATGATGGCCGTGGCATTCCCACAGCTATGCATACCAAAGAAAAACGTTCGGCACTGGAAGTAGTAATGACTGTGCTGCATGCCGGTGGTAAATTTGATAAAGGCTCTTACAAAGTATCGGGTGGATTGCATGGTGTAGGAGTAAGTTGTGTAAATGCATTAAGCAAATTATTACTGGTAACTGTTAACCGTGACGGAAAAATATTTGAACAGGAATATAAAATTGGTGTACCCCAATATGCCGTTAGAGAAACCGGTATCAGTGATAAGACAGGTACTAAAGTTCATTTCTGGCCCGACGATTCTATTTTTATTACTTTACTTTATAATAAAGATATCCTGGAAAGCCGTCTGAGGGAATTATCCTACCTCAACCGCGGAGTTAGAATTATACTAAATGATAAAAGAGAAAAAGAAGAAGATGGTTCTGATTATTCTAATGTTTTCTACAGCGAAGGCGGTATTGTCGAGTTTGTAGAAATGCTTGATACCAGTGCCGGACGAAATTCACTTATTCCAAAAGTTATTTATGTAGAAGGAAAAGATGATAACACCAATGTAATGGTAGAGGTAGCCTTAAACTATAATAATAGTTATAGCGAACATATTTATTCTTACGTCAATAATATTAATACAATTGAAGGTGGCACCCATGTATCCGGTTTTCGTCGTGCATTAACAAGAGTATTCAAAAGTTATGGTGATAAAAATGGTTTGTTTGAAAAAGCTAAAGTAGAAATTGAAGGTGACGACTTCCGTGAAGGATTGAGTGCTATCATTTCTGTAAAAGTTCCTGAGCCGCAATTTGAAGGACAAACTAAAACCAAGCTGGGTAACAATGAAGTGATGGGAGTGGTGGATTCCACCGTTTCAAAAGTATTAGAAGCCTACCTCGAAGAAAATCCACGGGAAGCCAAGAATATTGTTTCTAAAGTAATTCTTGCAGCACAAGCAAGAGCTGCAGCAAGAAAAGCAAGAGAATTAGTTCAAAGAAAATCAGTACTAACAGGCGGTGGCTTACCCGGTAAACTAGCTGATTGCTCAGACCGTGACCCCGAACGCTGCGAATTATATCTGGTAGAAGGTGATTCTGCAGGGGGCACTGCCAAGCAAGGAAGAGACAGAAGTTTCCAGGCTATTTTACCCTTGCGGGGTAAGATATTGAACGTAGAAAAAGCAATGGAGCATAAAATTTATGACAATGAGGAGATAAGAAACATGTTTACTGCACTCGGCGTAAAAATGGGAACGCCGGAAGATCCTAAAGCACTTGATCTGAGTAAACTCCGTTATCATAAACTCATCATCATGACTGATGCGGATGTGGATGGCTCTCATATTGCCACCTTGATCCTAACTTTCGTTTACCGGTATATGACGGAACTGGTGGAGCAGGGTTATGTATATATTGCCCAGCCCCCTTTGTACCTGATTAAAAAAGGAAAAGAACAATCTTATGCTTACAACGAAAATCAGCGGAAATTTTGGGTGGAAAAATTAGGTGGCGGAAAAGAAGATTCTGTAAACATCCAGCGATACAAAGGCCTGGGAGAAATGAATGCTGACCAGCTTTGGGATACAACCATGAACCCCGCTACCCGGACTTTGAAACAGGTAACCATTGAAAGCGCTGCCGAAGCGGACCGCATTTTTAGTATGCTGATGGGTGATGAAGTAGCTCCAAGAAGGGCATTTATTGAGAGCCATGCTAAATATGCCAAATTAGACATTTAAGACTTTAAGTCTTTAAAAATAAATGATTTAGCCCCTTTAAAGAGGGGTTTTTTCAGGTCTGTTTGTAAATTTTCCCCTTTAAAACCCATCGAATGCTTAATTTCAAGTATTACTAATCAAAAACTATTGAACATGTCAGACGTAAAAATTACAGCCTATAACGTTAAAACGAAAGAAAAGGGTGTGGAAATGCATGATGCCATTATCACTAAAACTGCAAAAGGTGCTTATATGGCGCAGGGAAATGATGGAAAAGGTAATAAGCTAACCACCTTAATGGGTGCAGAAAAAGCATTGGCCGCTATTGCAGCTGGCATTGCCAAACAAGGTTGGGAATAAATTATGGTTTTAATTGATAGACCCTGTTCCGTCTTCCGGAACAGGGTTTTTTATTGCTTAATCAATTTGAACGATTGCTTTTTATCTGCTGCTATTACTTCCATTAAGTATAATCCTTTTGCAAATTTTGGTTCGGTAAGATCAATATTTATCTTTTGCTCAAAGCCGGTAGCAACAGAACTGTACATCCGTACTGCTCTGCCCATTACATCAAACACCTTTACCGTAATGGCAACCCCATCATTTGCCTGGTAAACCAGATTAAACATTCCTGCAGAAGGGTTAGGATTTATCACCCAATTAATATTATCCTCAAATAATAAAGACTTTATTTCAGAATATTTAAAACTCCCGTCTTTATCATTAATTTTTAGCCGGTAATAACGAACACCCAATTTACCTGTTTCACTATCGGTAAAACTATACCGTTGTTCAGAAATGGAATTACCAAGACTATTCACTTCACCAATTTTATCAAACTGGCCCGATTGAAATGCATCATTGCCCCTGGCAACCTGTATTTCAAAATTCTTTACATTAAATTCTGAAGCGGTAATCCATTCCAGCAATACATCATTAGCTATAATTTTTTTAGCAGTAAAACCAAGAAGTTCTACAGGTTGGGAAAGTGTGTTATTAAACCCACCGGTGTTTAACCAGAATTCAGAAAAATCTTTGACTTTAAATTCTGCATAATACCCTTTATCAAATGGCACTTTTTTTACATTACCAGATGTAATAAATAACCAATTACCATTACCAGTATTGTCATCAACTGTTCCATTCTCAATATTATCATCTTTGTGACTGTATTTAGATACACCCAGCTCATACGCCATTTTGGGTTTGCTGCAATTGCTGCAACCCGTAGCGTTTATCAATGCTTCTGTTTCAGTATCTAAAAAATAAAAACGAACAGTAGCAGAATCAGTAAGATTTACTTTCGTGGGCTTTATAGTTATATTTCTATGATGATAATAATAGTTATTAAGTGTTCTTACAGCACCTGTATTTATAAATGACTGCACATTCGTACTCCCCAGGTTTTGTCCGTTAGCATTAATAGAGGCAATTAGCTTATTGGTTACAGGCTCCACAAAATCAACCCAGCCATTACCATTTACTGATGGCTGATTAATTACGGGGCTTGTACCGGTAACATCATAAATTCCTTTTGTATTATCATATACATGAATATCATCTATAGCAATTCCATCTTTTACCACACCGGGATCGGAGCTTAATACAAAACGTAACCGTAAACTGCTGTTATTGACAGTTGGCAAGGCTGTAGTGGCTACATGCCAACGGGTATAGTTTTGCTGACTCCATAGTTGGTTGCCGCCATAATTTTTATTATACCAGTTTGTACCCTGACCAAAAGCCCCCAGCTTTATCCAGGTAATACCATCAGTTGAATATTCCACCCAAGCTGCATCGCAAAGAGAGCTGCCGCAATCTTCTATATCCAATGCAATACTTGCACTGAATGTAGGTTTGGTCATTCCGGAAATATTAAAACAAGGCGAATACAGATAAGACAATTCCATATCATTATAATATCCACCTATACTCGTTTTCCAGGCTTTGGTTCCACTGGCGGCACGGTTTAATTTTGGAGAGGATGGTGTTCCGTATTCCCAGCTGCTATATTTACCCAACGTAAACCAGGCACCATTACCCGTTTCAAAATCCTGCACATACGGATAGGTTGAAATAATTGGTTGATTAATTATTAACACTGAAGCTGTATCGTTTAAGGAGAACGAATCACCGGAATAAGAAACCACCGAAGTAACGGTATGGCTTCCTGATGCTGATAAATCAGCTGTTGCAGTAAATGTATATTGTAATGTAGTATTAGCAGCAATGGATGAAATAGTTTCAGTTGGTGAAAAAGATCCGTTATCTATCCTGAATTTTACCGGCACATTATTCACCGTATAATTATTACTATTTCTTACGGTAACTTTTACAGGCACTCCGGCCCCCAAACCACAGTAATAACCCACCGGATTATCGACACTTAACATTTGCATATCGTTGGTTACTTCATATAGCTGTATATCATCAAATGTATATCCGGCAGCACCATCATTATCTGCAGCCTGGTTGTTACCATTTTGGCCCCATCGCACCTGGAAACTGGAAGAAAAATTTAATGAGTTGTCCAATAATATTCTTGATAATTCTATACTGGCTGATCGTTTAAAAGTTCCAGGTGCATTTTGATTAGCGAATAAATTATATGCTTCTATCCACGGAGCGGTATCATTGGCCCTTATCCATACTTTGTTAGCCGCATTGTTAACCTGACCGTGGTTTTTATATTGAAAATCAAGACGCATATTCTTTGTAGCCGCATTAAATGCAGTTAGATTAAAAGTGCCTGTTAATGAATCAGTATTACCAGGTGCATAAAAACGGTAGGCATCCAATGTAATTGCATAATTGCCTGAGTTTGCAATACCAGTGTTTACAAAAGTTCTTAGCCTGCCAAAAATGGTTGAATTAGCATAATCATACCGGTCTCTTCCATTCAATCCCATTTGCCTGTTACTAATAGACTGAACCGGAATTGTTTCAAAATTATCAAGCCACGGCAGGTCAACTAAATTGATGGGCTGATTATCTAATTGTTTATATATTTTAATCAAACTGTTATTGATAATTACAGGATCAGATGATTTTGTTGCTGTAATATTAATATTATAAGAACCCACTGCCGCAAGATTAGCATTAACCGGAAAAGTATAATCAATAAATCCGCCTGCTGCAATGGTTGAAGAAGGAATACTAAGGCTATTTATAAGTGCAGAAACAGGAGCTCCTCCATTAATAGAATAAGTAACAACAATATCATCCGTAGAAACCTGGTCATCCAGATTTTTGATACGGATAGTGATGGGCACACTATTAGATAATTCTGTAGATGTAAATTTTCTTCCGGACGTAGCCGGAGAAAGTATAGCATCAATTTTAAGGTCATTATCAGAGATGGTTCCGGCACAATTGCCATCTGACGGTTGTCTTGATATAGCAGTAGCCCTTCTTCCGGGAATTCCGTTTATTCTCGGTCTTACAGTTACCCAATACAATGTATCTTTTGATAAACCACTGAATGAATAATTTAAAGCAGTAGTAGTTGCTACAGATACCATTTCATCTCCCCGCAGCATCATCACTTCATAATCTGTTGCACCTGTTACATTTCTCCATCCGAGGTTAATGTACCCTTCGCATTGATTAGATGGTAACGAATCGATGGGCTTGTTTAAAATGGTAAATGAAAAACTTGTTCTGGTAATTCCGGTAGAATTTTTTGTCAGCCTTATTTTTGCCTGTTCAGTTGCAATTGCAGGAACTCCCCAATTATATATTCTGCTTGCATCAGGAATAGCATCATTTATTGTTGACCAACTGGTTCCATTATTACTTGAAAATTCCAGTTTGAATGTACTTACCGGATCTCCGTAAGATTCCCACTGAATATACAAACTATCAAATGCAGAGACTGAGGGAGTGAGAGCTTCTGCGCCTACCGGGTTTGTCAATATTAAATCCACGGGAATAGCATCGTACACCAAAAAATATTCCTGTGAAGGATTTTGTGTTATAGCGGTGCCTTTAATTTTTAATGAATAATTGCCTGCTGCCGGATTATTAACAACAACCTGCTCAATGTTATTAAGATGATCTGCCCCGGTAGTAGCCACAGCCGTAACATTTGCCGGAATGGTATCTAATATTTTTGGAAATACAGTGGTAGATGTTGATGATGTAGTTACTTCAAGATCCAGATCGTTTACTAATGTTTTAGCAGCTAACAAATTCGCCGGTGGATCCTGCCAGTACAATGTTACTTTGAGTTGTGCAGTATTAGCAGGTACAGTTATCGTATGTGTATTATTTGAATTATTGGTAACGGCGGCTTTGAAATAGCTGTTGTTTTCCATCATGGTTACAGAACGTAACAGGTTCATCACTCCAAATCCATAGCTATAATCAGGTCCGGCATTGCCTTTATCACTTCCACCATTACATAGCAATGCTTTTAATAAAGCATTAGGTGGATTAGCCCCACTATGTAATTGACGGTAACGTTCAATCAATAAGGCCAGTCCGCCGGATACACCAGGTGCAGCCATACTGGTTCCATTATTAGAGGAATAAAAAGCATTATTTGCCCAGGTAGATATTACAAATTCTCCCTGCGACATTATTTCCGGTTTTATTCTTCCATCCTTTACCGGCCCTTTACTTGAAAAAGAACTTATATTACTTTTATAATTGGTACTGCCTACTGTCAATACATTTTTAGCAGATTGAAATCCTCCTAATACAGTTTTGAAACCTGCAGGATATGGACTACAGTTCATTGTACCATCATTGCCGGCAGAAAAAACCTGTTGCAATTCCGGCAAATCAAATGCCTGTTGATCTACAATGCGGGAGGCTAAATCATAAAAGCCGTTGTATTCACAATCACCCACCACAGTACCATAAGAATTATTCGTAACCACCATTCCATAATCTTTGACATAAGTGGGTGCAAAAAGAACAATATTGGAATAGAACTGGTTTACTAAAGTTGCCTTCGGTGCATAACCAGTAAATAACTCCTCGATAATACCTGCACCGCCAATAGTTCCGGTAACGTGTGTTGCATGTGCTTTTAATGATTGCGCAGCCCTGCTTATCGTTCTTCCTGTAAAATCAGGATGAACCTGAACGTCACCATTATCACCAATACCTACCACTACACCGCTGCCTTTAAGAGATCTTCCGCCAACAGACAGTGGTGCCTTCAGCATATTAGCTCTTGAAGTAAACATGCTGTTGAAATTTAACGGCTGATCTTCATGAGGAACAGGTTGTACATATTCTACAAACGATTTCGATGCGAGTTCACTTAACCTTGTTGCTGCTATCCTTAAACCAACTATTCTGTAATTTTTATAGATGTCGGAAATAATTTGAAAATTACTGGCTTGTAATTCGCCAACTACTGTTTCATAATTAAATGATTGGGGAATACTAATCCATACATCGATAGTACCAGGCACCTTAACAGCCCACGCAGGAAAATTTCCTCTGGCCAACGCTGGTTCCATCTTTTGCTGCGGAGAAAGTTCAACGATTGCCCTTGCTTTTACCTGTGTCAGCAATTTTGTATTTAATGAGCCTGTTATAGTTACGGTGTAAGCATTATTGGGAATATATTCCAGCAACTCAATACCCGCTTGCTGTAATTGTTTTTTTTCTTCAGGCGATGGAATATTTTCAAATTGCAATACGGCAAAAATTTTCCCGCCAGATCTGGCAGCTAAAGCAGGGTTGAATTGTTCCAGTTTATCTGCTGTAATATTTTTTTGAGGTATAAATGAACCGCTCTTTAAGCGTAAACTGTAACGGGAGTTTTTTTCCTGTTGTGATGAGGACTGGCCCGCCGAAAAGAGGGAAAACAGTAGTAATAAGGCTAGTAAGGGAATAGGATTGGATCTCATGGTGAATTTTAGATAGCTAAAAATAGTACAAATCCCCATTAAAAGCCAAGGCTGTGCAGGATTTGGTGCACAATAAAGACGTAAAATTTACAAAGAAAGTATGCCTGTCTTCAAATAAATATGCGATTACTCTCAGGCGTAAATACTAACCTCTGAAAAACAGTAATTATGCATAGATTTCAGGAACTGGTGCATTTCCTCCATGCCCTTTAAATCGTGGGCTACCAGCAAAAATAATTTACCCGTTTGTTTCAGTTTGCCCTTATTAGTCTCCGTTTGAAGGAATTGCATTATCCGCTGAAAGGTGGAAGATTCGAAATAGGGGGAATCGGCCCTGTTGATGAAGAAACAACGGAGTGTAGATTCTTTTAAGGACATTTTTTCAAATCCAAGATCGACGGCAAGCTTCCGGCAGCGAACAATTATGAATAAATCCAGCAACTGTTGGGGTAAAGCACCAAATCTGTCCTCCAATTCTTCTTTCATCGCCAAAAGCTCTTCTTCCGTATCACAATTATCTAAACGCTGATATAATGACAACCTCTCTCCAATACTCTCTACAAAGTAATCTGGAATCAAAATTTCTAAATCAGTATCAATTGTACAATCTGCCACAAAATCATCCTGCTTTGCAATTTCTTCTTTGAACAATTCTTTGAATTCTGTTCTCTTTAATTCACGGATAGCTTCGTCCAGAATTTTCTGGTACATTTCAAATCCTATCTCTGCCATAAAACCACTTTGCTCTCCACCCAACATATTCCCTGCCCCTCTTATATCCAAATCCCGCATGGCTATCTGGAAACCACTTCCTAATTCGCTGTGTTGCTCCAGTGTTTGTAATCTTTTCTTTGAATCATTTGGCAAAGTGCTCATCGGCGGAGCCAGTAAATAACAGAATGCTTTCTTATTACTTCGTCCCACCCTTCCTCTTAGCTGATGCAAATCACTTAAACCAAACTGGTGAGCATTATTTACAATGATGGTATTTACGTTGGGAATATCAACACCGCTTTCTACAATGTTGGTACAAATTAATACATCGTAACGTCTGTCAATAAAATCAAATATCTTTTCTTCCAGTACATGTCCTTCCATTTGTCCATGTGCAAACCCAATACTTAAATCAGGACATAATGCCTGAATAATGGCAGCCATTTCTGGCAATCCAGCTATACGATTGTAAATAAAAAAAACCTGTCCTCCCCTTTCCGTTTCAAAATAAATAGCTTCCCTGATGAAATCCTCATTATATACCTGCACTTCTGTTTGAATAGGTTGACGGTTCGGTGGCGGGGTATTCATAATACTGAGATCCCTTGCTCCCATCAGGGAGAACTGTAATGTTCTTGGAATGGGAGTTGCTGTCAATGTCAAACAATCAACAGCCGTCCGTAATGTTTTTATTTTTTCCTTATGCCCCACACCAAACTTTTGTTCTTCATCCACTACCAACAGACCCAGATCTTTAAACTTTACATCTTTTCCGAGCAAGCCATGTGTACCGATGATGATATCAATTTTACCTTCTTCTAATTTTTTCAGTGTTTCCTTTTTCTCTTTGGCTGATTTAAACCGATTGATATAATCAACAGTAACAGGAAAATCTTTTAACCGTTCACTGAAGGTTTGAAAATGTTGAAAAGCAAGAATAGTAGTGGGAACTAAGACTGCCGCCTGCTTACCATCTACACATGTTTTAAAAGCAGCTCTTATCGCCACTTCAGTTTTACCAAAACCCACATCACCACATACTAATCTGTCCATTGGTGATGGCGACTCCATATCTTTTTTTACATCAATGACTGCTTTACTCTGATCAGGCGTATCCTCATAAATAAAAGAAGCTTCCAGCTCGGTTTGCATATAATTATCTGGTGTATGCTGAAAGCCTTGTTGTGCCTTACGTTTAGCGTAAAGTTTTATCAGGTCAAAAGCAATTTCCTTAACCTTTACTTTGGTTTTCTCCTTTAGCTTATTCCAAACATCACTACCAAGTTTATTTACTTTCGGCACACTGCCTTCCTTTCCGGTGTACTTGGCAATTTTATGCAGGCTGTTGATATTTACATATAAAATATCCGTGTCTTTATAAATCAACCTTACGGCCTCCTGCAATCTTCCGTTTACTTCAAGCTTTTGCAAACCGCTGAAAATACCTACACCATGATCGATATGTGTTACAAAATCTCCCGGCTGTAATTCACGGAGTGTCCGTAATGTTATTGCTTTATTTTTATTATAAGCCTGCTTTACTTTGTACTTATGATAACGTTGGAATACCTGGTGATCAGTATAACAAACAATTTTCTGATCTTCATCAATAAACCCCTCGTGTATAGAAACAGCCAATGGATTAAAAATAATTTCGGCTTTAAGGTCATCAAAAATACTTCGCAGCCTTTCTAATTGTTTTGGGTTCTCTGCAAAAATGTAGAGTGCAAATTTCTTAGCCTCCCAACTTTTCAAATCATTGATGAGCAAATCAAACTTGCGGTTAAATGCCGGCTGCTCTTTTGTATGAAATTCTATTTCAAAGTCGGCCAAATAAGATTGATAACCGAATTCAACCAAATGTTTCCTGCTTAATTCATCTTTTAGAGATGCGGAGCTTATAAAATCATTTGGTGTAATATCTTTCTTAATCAATTTATCCTCCTGGTCTTCCTGTTCCTTTCGTAAGGCAGCTTTTTTCTCAGCCGTAGTTTGAGACAGAAAGGAATTTTTCAATTCTTCCTGAAATCGCAGAAAAGCCTGTAAATCTTCTTCGCTTTCTGACAACCGTTCTTTGCAGAGTTCATAATCCTGTATCCAAACAATAGTATTCCCGGGTAAGAAATCAAACAAAGAAATCCGTTCTTCACTCGTAAATTGTGTGTCTACATTTGGAATGATGCTGACCTGTAATAGTTTTCTTTCACTCAGCTGCGTTTCCGGATCCACAATACGGATGGAATCAACATCATTTCCGAATAGCTCCACCCGGTAGGGTTTTTCATTTCCAAAAGAATAAATATCAAGAATACCTCCCCGTATAGCAAACTGCCCTGGCTCATACACAAAATCAGTTCTTTCAAAACCGTAATCCGATAAACTCAGTAATAACTGTTCAACATTCAGTGTGTCACCTGATTTTATATGAATAATATTAGCTGATAAGGTATCAGGTAATACAACTTTTTCAAACAGTGCTTCGGGATAGGTCACAATAACTTTCTTATTTCCTCCTGCCGCAATTTTTGTCAATGCTTCTGTACGCAACATTACATGCGATGAATTGAGCAATTGATAATTTTTCCTGTTTTTAAACGAAGAAGGAAAATAAAAAATATCCAATGCTTCTGTCAGGTTCTCCAGTGTATTATGGAAATAAGCAGCTTCTTCTGCATCGTTCAATATAATAATATGATTGAGCTGGCTACAGGAAGGATGAAGAAAAGCGGCAGCTACAACAAACTGCGATGAACTTCCCTGTAAATTTTTGAGATATATTTTTTGTCCAAGGGATTCTGCGGAAGGCTGGGCAAAGGAGAGCCTGTCCGCCAATTGAAAAAGACGGGGGGTGTTCTGATACTGTTTCAACAAATCCAATACACTCATTCGAAGTACAAAGATAATCATGGATTAGATGCTTGAATTGATTTCATAGATTTTTTTATGTTTATTCAATCGCTGTTTCGTATTTTACCGTCAATAAACAAAACAAGCATGGCTTTACAACCCTGGAGAACAGGTATAGTGATTCGCATTGAAAATGAAACAGCCACCACCCGCCGTTTTTGGATAGAAATTCCAGAACTCATCAGCTTTGATTTTTTACCCGGCCAGTTTGTAACTTTGGATCTTCCTATTCATGAAAAAGTTAATAAACGTTGGCGCAGCTATTCCATTGCTTCCTGGCCTGATGGTACCAATGTGTTTGAACTGGTAATTGTTTTAGATGAAAAGGGAGCAGGAACCCCTTATCTCTTTGAAAATATACAGGTAGGCAGTGAGCTTACATTTCGTGGCGCACAGGGTGTGTTTACTTTAAAAGAACCATTGGAGAATGATATTTTTATGATCTGTACCGGTACCGGAATTGCACCATTCAGAAGTATGATCAATCATATAAAAAATCATAATATACCTAATAATGGTCTTCATCTGATTTTTGGTTGCCGTACAAGGGACAATTTATTATATTATGATGAAATGAAGCAACTGGAAAAAGAGGTTGTAGGTTTTCATTATCACCCAATTTTATCAAGGGAACAATGGGAGGGAAAAACTGGTTATGTACATATTGTTTATGAAGAACTATGTAAGGATAGAAAACCCGCCACTTTCTTTTTGTGCGGATGGAAAGGTATGATTGATGAAGCTAAAAAAAAGATAATGGAAATGGGGTATGATAAAAAAGCTATTCACCAGGAAATATATGGCTGAGCACTGATTGAAGGATTTTAAATAGATTAATACGAATTTTAGCACGGTATAGTTATTTCCAAAGAAGAATCCGTGTAATCGCTTTTTCAATCCTGTCATCCGTTATATTTTTTTCACTAACTTGAAACGATTATCATTTTATATAACCTAATTGGAATTTTGCTATGGGTTCTTCTTCAATGATTGTGCTGATTTTTGCCGCCATTGCTTTCTCTGGTATTGCCATATTAGTTTCAAAATTAGTTTTAAAGGGATCAAAAAATGCGGCGAAAGCTGAACCGTACGAATGTGGAATTCCCACCCAGGGCAAAACATGGGTTCAGTTAAATGTGGGTTATTATTTATTTGCACTTATATTTTTGGTATTTGATGTAGAACTTGTATTTCTTTACCCATGGGCTGTTGTAGCAAAGAGTATGGGATGGGTAGCTTTTGTTGAAATAGTAATTTTCTTTTTCATCCTGTTCATGGGATTTTTATATGCACACAAAAAAGGTGCGTTGAAATGGATGTAATTGAAGAAGTAAGGAATTATAAAATATAAAAATGGCTGAACAATCACATACGGCTATCGAATTTCCTGGGCAGATAGAACAGCTGCCAGGTGGTGGTATTGTATTGAGTAAACTGGATGATATTATCAACTGGGCCAGATCAAATTCTTTATGGCCGCTCACTTTTGCTACCAGCTGCTGCGGTATTGAAATGATGGCCGTTGCTTCTGCGAAATATGATTTTTCAAGATTTGGTTTTGAAGTAGCCAGAGCCACACCAAGACAAGCCGATGTAATTATTATCGCCGGTACTATCGTTAATAAAATGGGTCCGGTATTAAAAAGATTGTACGACCAGATGGCGGATCCAAAATATGTGATTGCAATGGGAGCCTGTGCTATCAGTGGCGGGCCTTTTTTTTATAATACCTATTCTGTGGTGAAAGGAGCGGACCATATCATTCCGGTTGATGTTTATATAGCAGGCTGTCCGCCAAGACCGGAAGCATTATTACATGCATTGATGAGTTTACAGGATAAAATAAAAAGAGGATTAACAAGAGAACAAATTAAAACAGGCAAAGAATAATTATGCTTGCTGAAGAATTAAAGATCAAAATAACCGAACTGCTTGCTACCGTTACTTTTGAAGAAGGTGGCGAATGGCTAACTATTACTATAGAACCAACACATTGGCCATCTCTTGCCCAGCAACTTCGTAATGAAGAACAATTACATTTTGACCATCTTTTTTGCCTTACTTGTATAGATTGGAAAACACACCTGACAATGGTGTATCATCTTAGTTCTACAAAATTCAGGCACAACATTATAATAAAATCGAAACTTGACAGGAACAATCCAGAAATTGAAACAGCTACTCATATATGGAAGACAGCCAACTTTCATGAAAGAGAGGTGTATGAAATGTTTGGGGTAAATTTTCTTAACCATCCTGATTTACGGTTATTAATATTACCCGATGGGTGGGAAGGAAAAAATCCAATGCGAAAAGATTTTGAAGACCCGATAAATATGATCAGACTTTAACCATGGTTGAAGAAGTAGCAACAACGATTGACGGTGATATAATAATTAATGTAGGGCCGCAACACCCCGCTACACATGGTGTATTACACCTTGTCATTACATTAAATGGTGAAACGATTAAAAAAGTTGAACCACATCTTGGCTATATACACCGCTCCATTGAAAAAATGTGTGAGAGCCTTACTTACCGCCAATTTATTTATGTTACCAGCCGTATGGATTATTTATCAGCACATATAAATAATCATGGCTGTGCTTTATGTGTGGAGAAAGGAATGCAAATAGAAGTGCCACCCCGTGCACAGGTAATAAGGGTGTTGATGGACGAACTTACCAGAATTGCTTCGCATGAATTATGGTGGGGAGCTATGGCCATGGACCTTGGGGCTTTCACTCCTTTCTTTCATGCCTTTAGAGAAAGAGAAACCATTAATGACATTATGGAAGAAACCTGTGGCGCCAGATTAACGATGAATTATTTAGTACCGTGTGGTGTGATGATGGAACTACATTCCAATTTTCAAAAAAGGGTAAAAGAATTTATCGCTTTGTTTAAATCCAAAGTGGATGAATATGATGAACTGGTAACTGGTAATATCATTTTTCAAAACAGGATGAAAAATGTTGGTGTATTATCAAAAGAAGATGCTATTTCTTTTGGTTGTACCGGGCCAACAGCAAGAGGAAGTGGAGTAAATTGTGATATCAGGAAATTATATCCTTACGAAGTATATGATAAAGTAGAATTTGAAGAAATAATAGAAACCGGTGGCGACTCCTTTGCAAGATATATGGTGCGGATAAGAGAAATGCACCAGTCAATAAGAATAATAGAACAACTGATTGACAATATTCCTGAGGGAGACTTCCAGGCAAAAACAAAAGCCGTATTGAAATTACCAAAGGGAGAATTTTATTCAAGGGTAGAAACAGCCAGAGGAGAATTTGGGGTGTACATTGTGAGTGAAGGTGGCACTACACCTTACAGAATTAAATTTCGTTCGCCGGGCTTTTCTAATCTATCTGCATTGGATCACATGGCGAGAGGAAGTAAATTAGGCGACCTGGTAGCGATGATGGGAACATTGGATTTGGTAATACCGGATATTGATAGGTAAGCTAAGAGATTAAAAGAGAAAAAGAGTTTTATCAAAGAAGCTATGATCGATTTAAGGGTTCTTCCCCTCCGTGGAGGGGTGAGATGAGGAAAACATAAATATAAAACGACTGGGGTGGGTTG
>JBKJXQ010000129.1:0-8421 GCA_046716235.1 Chitinophagaceae bacterium | reverse complement strand
ACAAATAAACTGTTTGAAGAAAAAACTTTTAACGCTTACACTGCACTTCTTCATAATCTGAAAAAAGAAAAAGGAGTTGATGATATTATTTCCGTTCCTTCTGCTATTAACCTGGTAAAGGTTTCTGAAACAGAAAAACTAAAAGCAGATACTATTTTTCCTGATAGAATACTTACACAACCAGAGATTGATAGTTTCTCCAGTATTTTTTTAAGCCTTCCGTTTTACCAGCATCTTTTGTATAATCCATCAACTAATGCGTGGCTGATGGGTGTACGTATCAATAAAGATTTGATGGCATCTAAAGACCGTATCGGCGTGGTACATACCATCAGTAATATGGCGGATGAATTTGGCAAAGCCAATAATCTTACAGTGTATAAAAGTGGATTGCCCCATATCCGTACAGAATTATCTGTCCGCATTACTAAGGAAATGCGGTTCTTTGTTGCTGCTTCACTTCTTTTATCAGCCATTATATTATTAGTTTTCTTCCGTTCATTTAGTGCTATGTGGCTTTCATTGGCCGTTGTACTTATAGGTGTAGTATTCAGTTTTGCTACCATTTATCTTTTGGGTTATAAAATAAGTATCCTGAATGCACTGATACCACCCTTGATTGTAGTGATTGGTATCCCCAATTGTATTTACTTTCTTAATAAATATCATACTGCCTATGGTGATCCTTCGTCTCACTCAGAAAGCGACCCATCGGCTTCCTTGAAGATAAAAAAAAACAATGCCATAATTAAGATGATAGACCGTATGGGTGTGGTAACACTTTTCTGTAACCTTGCTGCTGCTATCGGCTTTGCGGTGTTTGCCCTTACACAAAGTCAGATACTTAAAGAGTTTGGTATTGTAGCTGGTATCAATATCATGTTATTGTTTTTTATCTCTTTAATATTTATACCTATTGTATTAAGTTATTTACCAGCGCCAAAAATCCGGCATATTAAATACCTTCATAATCCCAAGTTGAACCGTTGGTTGGACAGATTGGAAAGATGGTCGCTTAACAACCGAAAACTTATTTATGCAATTACAACTGTCATAGTTGTCATCTCTCTTGCGGGTACATTCCGTTTGAAAAGTGAAGGATACATTGTGGATGACCTTCCAAAAACGGATAAGTTATATACCGACCTGAAATTTTTTGAAACTAATTTCAAAGGGGTGATGCCATTAGAAATATTGGTGGACACTAAAAAGAAATACGGCGTTACCCGCAACCTCAGTAATCTTGAAAAAATTGATTCTCTGTCACAGTTTATCAGGTCTATAAACGGTATTGCAAGACCACTCAGCATTGCTGAAGGATTGAAATTTGCCAAGCAGGCTTTCTTTGATGGTGATAGCAATAATTATTCTATGCCATCCAGTTATGATTTACCAGCATTGGCGCAATACCTGAGTTTTAAAAGTGATAGTGGTTCGGAGAAAAATTCGTTTGCAAAACTCATTAGTACTTTTATGGACAGTGGGCGACAGCAGGCCCGTATTAGTGTAAGCATGGCTGATGTTGGTAGCAAACGGTTACCAAAAATTTTGGATAGTATTGGCGCAAGAGCCAGTCAGCTTTTTCCAAAAGATAAATATGATGTGCTGCTGACCGGCACCAGTGTTACTTTTCTGGAAGGCAGCCACTATATTATTAATGGATTAAAGGATAGTATTATGTGGGCTTTTATTTTTATAGCTTTTTGTATGTTATATCTTTTCCGATCTGCCCGCATACTTATCTGTTCGCTTATTCCCAATATTATTCCATTGCTGATAACAGCCGGAGTAATGGGTTGGGCAGGCATTCCTTTAAAACCATCGACAGTATTAGTATTTAGTGTCGCACTTGGTATTGCTATTGATATAACCATTCGTTTTCTTGTTAACTATAAACAAGAATTGCCACAGCATAATTATGATATGAAAAAAACGGTAATTGAAACAATTCACAGTACTGGTATCAGTATTATTTACACATCATTGGTACTGATTGCAGGATTTATTATATTCTGTTTCAGTGGTTTTGGTGGCACCAAAGCTTTGGGATGGTTAACTTCACTTACACTTATAACAGCTACGTTTACCAATCTTGTTTTGTTACCTTCCATTTTAATTTCATTTATTAAAATAAAAAAATAACTCTTCCTAAACAACGAAGACATCTTAAAAAAATATCTTCGGCTGAAATAAAGTTTACAAACCGCTATCTATTGCAACAACTCCTGCAATTTATTTTCCAACGCTGAGCCCCGTAATGATTCTGCCACAATTTTTCCTTCGGGGTTGATGAGTACGTTATAAGGAATACCATTAAATCCATACAAAGGAACTACCGGGCTTTCCCAGAATAAAAAATCGCTGACATGTGTCCATGTAAGTTTATCTTTTTTAATAGCCGCCAGCCACTTATCTTTTTGACCTGGCCTTTCTAATGCAACGCCAAGTATATCAAAATTTTTATTCTTGAATTTATTAAATGCAGCCACTACATTAGGATTCTCCTGACGGCAGGGACCGCACCAACTGGCCCAGAAATCAACCAGCACATATTTACCCCTGAATGAACTCAGCTTTACTTCTTTGCCATTTACATCGGGCAAACTAATTTCCGGTGCCTGTTGCCCTATTTTTCCCTGCGCCTCATTCATTTGCGCATTCAGTGAATTTTTTATAGCCAATACTCCCTGGTGCAAAGGAAATTTTACTGATACATCATTTACTATTTTAGTAACCTCTGCAGTAGTAAAAGGCTCCAGTTTATAACCCGGGTTATTAGCACTTGTTTGATAATATCCCAGTTCAAACATCGTCAATGCCGGATTAGCAGATTTGAGAATTGATTCAGATAAAATAGTTTTTGCTTCGGCAGACAAACGGTTTCTTTCATTTTGCAATGAAATAATAACACTGTCTGATGCTCCTGTTTTCTGCAGGCTGTCTGCTTGTGTATCACAATAGAAAATTGCCTGTAGTTTACTATTAAAAGAAATCATAAAATCTTTCATTTGCTGGCTGGCTATGGAGCCTTTCACGTCATATTTTTCAGCAAACTGGTTATTCTCTTTGGCAAACGTTGCATCAACAGTAACTTTTAGAGCATCATTGATAACGGCGGCCAGCGGATACTGATTCTGATCAAGCCTCAGGTTATAAACTCTATCTTCAGCTATTGCAGCTTTTAATGAATACTTTCCATCTTTTCCAATGGCTGCAGAATCTATTACCACCCGCTGCATGGTAGCCATCGGAATTTCTTCCAGGTAAATCATCATTGCGGGATTATTAGTTATTGTACCACTTACCTGAAAAGCTTTATCCGATGATTTATTATTACAAGCACCTAACGTCAAAACAACTGTAGCTATAAAAAATATTTTTTTCATTTTATGATTTTAATTTTTCCAATAATAATTCATTCGTCACTTTTGGGTCAGCCTTACCTTTTGACTGTTTCATCACTTCACCTACAAATAATGCCAGCAAGCCTTTCTTTCCTTTTTTATACGCTATTACTTTATCTGCAAATTTCTCCAATACAGCGTCAATAAGTGGTCCGATAGCCGACACATCCGATTGCTGAATAAGATTTTGTTCTGTCGCTATTTGCTCCGGTGTTTTAGCCGGGTTTTTAATCAGCTCAGAAAATATTTTTGTCGAAGCAACAGAAAAACTCACTTTACCGGAGTCAATCAATGCTATCAGCGAAGCCAGTTGTTTAGCTGATAATGGGAAGGCGTCTATTTCTTTTCCGTTTTCATTCAACCATGATTTGACGGAGCCCAACATCCAGTTGGCAGCAGCTTTATTGTTGGTAGTGTGTTGAATTATTTTTTCGAAGTAATCAGAAAAATTTCTTTCCTCCGTAAGTACTACTGCATCATATTCTGAAAGTTGTAATTCAGTAATATATTTTTTAATTCTTTCCTGGGGTAATGAAGGAATGCTTTGGCGTATTCTTTCTATAAATTCATTTTGTAAATGAAAAGGTGTGAGATCAGGCTCGGCAAAATAGCGGTAATCATCTGCATCCTCTTTATCACGGATGGCAAACGTAGTTCCGTTATCAGCATCAAAACTTCTTGTCTGCTGAATAATTGTTTCGCCTTTTTCCAACATATCAATTAATCTTATTGCTTCTTTTTCAATAGCCCTTTTTACATTTCGGATAGAGTTCAGGTTTTTTACTTCTACTCTGGTTCCCAATTTTGTGTCGCCTTTTATACGAACGGATATATTGGCATCGCAGCGGAGACTACCTTCTTCCATATTACCATCGCATATTTCTAAATAGCGTACCAGTTTTCTTATTTCAGAAATATAAGCAAAAGCCTCATCGCCGCCACGTAAATCAGGTTCACTTACTATTTCAATCAATGGTGTGCCTGCCCTGTTATAATCCACACAGGTATTTGCTTCATCCACATCATGTATACTTTTACCGGCGTCTTCTTCCAGGTGTATCCTGTTTAACCGGATTGATTTTTCATCCTTCCCTATTTTAATTTTTATACTTCCGTTTTTACAGATAGGTGTAGTATGTTGAGAAACCTGGTAACCTTTAGGCAGGTCGGGGTAGAAATAATTTTTACGGGCAAAATAATTATGCTGTTCAATATTGCAATGGCAGGCCAATCCCATTTTGATAGCAAATTCAATTGCCTTTTTATTCATCTTCGGCAAGGTGCCGGGATGACCTAATGTAATAGGACTAACATGGGTGTTGGGTTCAGCACCAAAAGCAATGCTATCCCCACAAAACAATTTGCTTTTTGTAAGTAGTTGCGCATGCACTTCCAGTCCAACCACAATTTCGTATGCAGAATAATCAGTCATAGTTTTTAGCTCGTCAAAAATAGCCCATTTAATGCAGTAGTTATTATAGCTGATTACGTAAAAGCAAATGCCCCCATAAAAATGAGGGCATTTATTTACACATAAAAGAAAACCTATTTAAAAAAATCAGAGATCAGCGGTTTTGATTTTCTTAGGCATCTTTACTTCTATATTTTGTGATTTGCCGCTGCGTTGTAATTTTATCATTACAGAGGATTTTTCTTTGCTTTCCCTAATCAATTTTACCATATCATCAGTATTGTTCACCGCTTTGCCATCCACTTCTGTTATCACATCCTCTTCTTTTATTCCTGCTTTTGCCGCATTGCTTTCCTCATCCACCTCAATTACTTTCACTCCTTTACCATCATCGGTATCCTGCACAGACAGACCCAATTTTGGACTGCCACCTGACCAGCTCCAGTTTTGACCAAACGGTGAATTCACTCTCGGAATTCCCTGAATTTTAGGCATTATTTTTTCAAAATCCATATCACCAAAATTCATATTGAAATTTCCGGGAGCAGTAGTTCCAAATAGTTTCATTCCTTTCCATTTGCCAAGCTCAGCTATAGCTTTTTGCTCTTTTTTATCCCGCAAATAAGTAATGGTTACTTTATCGCCAGGCTTATGCTCACGGACTATTTTGGAAAGATCATCAGGATCTGCTATTTTTTTATCATCAATCTTAATAATTACATCTCCTTCTTTCAGACCAGCCTTTTCTGCACCACTTTCCTTTGTTATACCCTGTATTCTTACCCCTATTTCAATTTTTTCGGTGGTAACGCCAAGCATGGCATGGTCAGCGTTTTCATTAAACATTTGAAAATTGTCATCGTTATTATAATTCCAAACACTACCTTTTGGGCCGCGGGCAATACTAAGAGATTCTAAATCCTTCAGTTTGTTAAGGCGGACATTTATATCGCCATTTTTATCTTTATAATCTTCCAGCGGTTTACCGTTCACTGTTATTTTATCACCCAATACTTCCACTACTATTTTTTCATTTTTATCGCCTTTTGTGGTAACAATAATCTGCCGAACATCCTTTTTCTCTTTCTCCTTATCTTTTACTTTATCCTCATTTTGCGCAATTAAAGAAGCCGGAATAAATAAAGAAACCGCAAAGACGAATGCGGAAATATTAACCCATGTCTTTTTCATATGTTTTTTATTTTTATAATTTATCTACGTTAAATTTCGTAGATCAAATATAAGGACATTTTTATAAATACGAAATGTTTCGGAAATGTTAAACCTTTCTGATTTTCAGAAGGGCTAATTTAGCTGATAAATGTTGTTACAATTTGGTAGGTTTTGGCGGGATGCCCATCCACTATTTCTTCACCGATATAAATCATCCCACATTTTTCCAGCACCCTTATGGAATTGGTATTATCCGGCATGGCCCTACCTACTATACGGGTAAGGTTTAGTTTTTCAAATCCATATTTAATAGATGCATATGCGGCTTCAGTGGCATAACCTTTACCCCAAGCTTTTTTCATAAACCGGTAGCCTAAATCAATTTCATTTCTTTCCGGACGGCATTTTAAACCACACCAGCCAATGAATTCAAACCCATCTTTTATATGCACCGCCCAGCGTCCATAATTATACAAAGCATATTGTGGCAAGATGCTCTGTTCCAGGACTTGTTTTGCATGGTCAATATCACTGATCGGATCGAGGGTATATCGAACTACATCCGGATCAAGATTAAGTTCGTAAATAAGTGGTGCGTCTTCTATTGTAAAAGTACGCAGCAGCATACGATCCGTTTGTAAAATAATATTCATACGTAAATTATATCAGTATTTCTACTAACCCGAAATGGGTATTTTTTATAGCTGATTAAAAGATGATTTTTGGAAGATAAACCCCAAATGTTTTTATGGCCAATCTCATAGCTGGAATTTTTGTTGTCTTTTGCACCTTTGTTATCTTTTATTCAATCACGGTGTATAAAGAAAACTGCAAACTGGGTCCTAAGAAAACTGATGAGAGATTTGAAGATGAAATCCGGGAACGCTATTGATTACTGTAATAATTTTCTTACCACTTCAATCACCTGTTTTAAATTACCTGCATCCTGTCCTCCTGCTGTAGCCAGTGTTTTTTGACCACCGCCACCACCTTTTATTAAGGGTGCGACTAATTCTTTAATGATTTTCCCGGCATCAATTTTTTTAGCTACTGTAACTGTTTCGGAAATACCGACAGCTACAAAGGGCTTACCACCAATATTGACACAGAGTACTGCTACATGGTCACGCAAATGATTCTTTAAATCGAAGCAAAGTTTCTTCAATGCATCCGGGTTACTTACTTCTACAATATCACCAATGAAATTGACACCATTTATAATTTCATCTTTTTGAAGCAATTCATTTCTTATACCAACCAACTGTCTTGCTTCCATACTGTCCACATGTTTTTTCAATTCTGCATTTTCGGCTTGTAAGTTTTCGATAGTCTTTTGATTATCCTTTGGATTTTTCAGTGTTTCTTTTAGTCCGTTAAGTAAGCTGAATTGTTGGTTTATATAATCTTCGGCCTGTTTGCCACAAACAGCTTCTACTCTTCTAACACCGGCAGCTACGGCAGACTCGCTGGTAAGTTTAAACAAGCCCAGTTCTCCGGTTGCACCAACATGAGTACCGCCGCAGAGCTCTACTGAATAATTAGGATCCATAATAACTACCCGAACGATGTCACCATATTTTTCACCGAACAAAGCCATCGCACCTAATGCTACTGCTTCATCTTTTTTCATTTCTTTTACAACCACCGGAACATTCTCTCTTATTTTTTCATTTACGATTGCTTCTACACTGGCAATTTCTTCATCCGTTACTTTGGCAAAATGCGAAAAGTCGAAACGAAGGTTTTCCTCATTTACCAATGAACCTTTTTGAGCAACATGCTTACCTAATACTTTTCTTAATGCTGCATGTAGTAAATGGGTGGCTGTGTGATGCAGTTCAGTGTTTTTTCTTTTTGTTGCATCAACTCTGGCAATTACCTCACCCGATAAATTATCAGGAATTGATTCAGTAAAATGAATGATGAGGTCGTTATCTTTTTTGGTATCAATTACGGTGAATGGTGAATTGTCAATAGTCAATGTGCCACAGTCACCTACTTGCCCACCGCTTTCCGCATAAAAAGGTGTGGTATCTAAAATCAATTGGTATGCTTCTTTGCCTTTGGCTTTTACTTTTCGATATTTTAATATGGATGCTTTTGCTTCTAAAGAATCGTAGCCAACAAATTTGTTGGAGCCTTCTTTTAAAACAATCCAATCGCCTGCATCAATTGTTCCTGCGGAACGGCTGCGAGATTTTTGTTTTTGCATTTCTTCTTCGAACCCTGCCTCATCTACAGATAAATTATTTTCAGATGCAATTAATCTAGTTAAGTCTATTGGAAAGCCATATGTATCATTCAATTCAAATGCATCTTTCCCGGTAATCATTGCGGTGGGAGCAAACCCAGTAATAATAAGCTCTCCCGGCCTTGGAGATATAGTTTTATTTGCAGAAGTAGTATTAATTATTTCATCAATCTTTTTTAATC
>JBKJXQ010000128.1:0-11347 GCA_046716235.1 Chitinophagaceae bacterium | reverse complement strand
CAGTGATATCCATGATCTCCTCAAAATACCAAGAATCAAATATCACATTCCTTGCTTTTACCAATTCAGTAACCAGTAGACTTTGAAAGTTAAAAGCGTCCTGCATTTCCTTCAAAGCCTGGTCATATTGAGCAATTGCATAAGCAACATTGTGATTTTTAAAATACCTCAGCCCACCTGAACTTAACAACTGTTGTAATGTAGCGTCCTGAAGTGATATTCGTGTGGTTCTTGTACCAAACCTTCCAAAATAATACCATGTGCCCGATGGAATTTCATCAATAGCCTTGAAATGCACCAGCATACAGAAACTATCTAACCTGGTTATTACGAAATTTCTTTCATTAAGAGTAGTGTTTAACAGCGAAGTATCTTTCTTAAGGTCGTTGTACAATGTTTGTGCATATTGTTTTTCCCGCTGATGTTCAATGGTATGCTCCAATTTGTATTCTGCCAAAAACCCACAGAACACAGCGAGGAATAACATTAAAAACTCCCAGAAATAATGTGTCCATTTTTTTCGGGCAGTGTGGGTGTGGGCATGTACTTCCATAAATAATTTATTTATTCAATACTGTACTTTTTGTTAAAATAGTTCATGATACTGACTGCTTCCGATTTCAATCTTTCTAGTTTTTGAATGTAGGTAACAGAAATTTTAGCGTATCTGTTCAGTGTATTAAAATATTTATTAATGATGATTTTGTCATCGGTAATGAATAAATCACCTTCAGTAAATATTCCGTCCTTTACAACAGCATAGTTGAACAGTTCACTCGAAATACCCCTGATAGCAGTTTGGGTTTCCTGAAAGGTCGTAGTTTCATCCACTTTATACCCCCTGAGTAAATTATCGTAGGTAATGATGCTGTCCGCATCGTCGGATTTGAGTAATCGTAGTCCGCCTGCATTTTTAAGCTGCTGAAGTGTGCGGTCAGAAGTTCTCAATTCAAAAAATCCTTTTGAATTGTCATACAAGTTATTCAAACAGGCTTTACAGGACATTTTTGCCAACACTGAATCATGGCATACTGAAATAAACTTTAAAACCTCTTCCTTGTTTTTATAGTGATTAATCACCTGTGTTAAATGTGAAGTGTCATATTTAAGGTCGTCAAAAAAGGAAATGATATATTGTTTTGCTCTGTCTTTTTCAATCTTATGCTCCAGTTGATATTCCGCCAGGAATCCGCAGAACACAGCGAGGAACAGCATTAAAAACTCCCAGAAATAATGTGTCCATTTTTTTCGGGCAGTATGGGTGTGGGCATGTACTTCCATAAGTCAGTTTATAGTTTTTGGTTTGTTGTTTCATAACCCGCTGCTTTTCTCATTTCAAATTATATTCTTTTTTGAGTAAGAGCCGTAGTCTCGGTTTTATTTTATAATCCCGCCTCAGGCGGGAAACTTCAGTCAGGTGCAAAGAACTGTGATGTGAGATGAGTGCCATCGGTACGGCTCCTTATCTTCAAATGTACCGAGCCTACGGCTCTCTTTCATACTTTTTGCATCTTGCAACAGGTTCAAACCCGTTGTTAGAAAATCAAATTGAAGCTACGCCTCTTCGCTCCACGAAAGACAGTGAGAAACATCATTTCCTGGCGGGGTGGGCATATACTTCCATACAGTAGGTTATTACTTTATAAAACCCTGACCATATAGTGCTTGCCCGGCTCTGATTCCCAAATGCTTTTCGTTTTCCACCGTCAGCATTCCATTCACTATCACAAAATGAAAACCTTTGGAATAAGCATGGGGATTTTCAAAAGTAGAAACGTCTTTTACTTCCTTCTCATCAAAGATGACAATATCGGCGGCCATTCCTTCTTTTAACAAACCACGATCTTTCAATTGAAATTTTTGTGCAGGCAGAGAAGTCATTCTGCGGATAGCTTCTTCTAATGAAATTACTTTTTCTTCTCTTACATATTTAGCCAGCACTCTTGCATTGGTACCATAGCCTCTCGGATGGGGCATGCCAAATCCAAAAGTTCTTATAGTAGCATCACTGGCAAACATATTAAATGGGTATTGCATAATGCGTTTAATATCTTCTTCACTCATGCCATGAAACACGGCACTGGCTCCACCTTCCATCATAATGTCAATTACAGTTAAAGCCTCTTCTTTCGCTTTATGCTTTCTTCCCTTCATTATATTTATCTGTTCAATACTTTTTCCATTGTAAGTAGTATCAGGAGAATAGTAGGCTACTACCGCATAGCTGAAATGTTTCAACTTTCTTTTTTTTAATCTTGCCAGCATAGAATTGATAACATATTTTTTTACTTCCGGCCTTTGTAATCTTGCCTTTATAGAATCTTGTCCGTCGGCTAATATTTCATCCGGAATTAATGTACTGATAGAAGTACTGCTGGCCGTATAGGGATACTGATCAATGGTAACTTCTATTCCTTCTTTACGGGCGGCTTCAATCATCGGAATGGTTTCCTTACTTCTACCCCAGTTATGTTGTCCGCTTAATTTAAAATGCGAAATCTCCACTGGAATTTTTGCTTCCCGCCCGATTGTCAACGCTTCGTTGATAGCATAAGTAACGCTGTCCCCTTCATCCCGCATATGCGTAGCATATATACCATCATAGTGAGCAGCAATTTTTGCGAGGGCAACTATCTCCGGTGTTTTAGTGTAAGTGCCGGGTATATAAATTAGCCCGGTTGATAAACCTACGGCACCATCTTTCATGGCTTTATCCATAATGCTTTCCATCTTTTTCATTTCTTCATCCGTAGCATCCCGGTTAGCCCGGCCCATTACTGCTTTACGTACATCGTTGTGGCCGATAAGGGTAGCTACATTGATAGAAAGTTTTAATGAATCAATCCAGCGTAAATATTTTCCGATGTCGGTGTTGGAAGAACCGCAGTTGCCGGTAACACAGGTAGTAACGCCGTCCAGTATAAAGTTGGTAGCATTGCGGTCAGCTTTTTCATCACCTTCCAAATGGGTATGTACATCAATAAAGCCAGGTGCAATAATTAATCCCTTTGCATCAATTATTTTTTGGCAGATAAATTGACTGCATGACCGATTTTAAAAATTTTACCATCCTTAATGGCAATATTTCCATAGTACCAATTATTACCGGTACCGTCAATAATTTTTCCATTGGTGATAAGTATATCACAATTGGGCGACTGGCCATACAAATATGATGGCAATAAAAGTAGAAGAATCCATTTCATAGTGAAAGTTACATAAAGTCAATTAAGCTGATAATTTATTTCCTTGAAGGATTTTAAGGGATGCGGCCCGAAACTATTTTTTTAAATAGCGGTATAAAAAAGCACAGCCAAATCCGATAATCAGGTAAATAATAAATCGTAGAAGCCTGGATTTCCAGACAGAGGGACTGCTATTCATAATAATAAACTTTTTAATATTTTTAGTTACAAGTTACTTATTTAATATATAAATTACTCAAGCCCGGGTTCTTCATCCGATAGCAGCCGGATCGTTTTCTTTGCACTGGCCAGCCGTATTTGTTTATTTTTCTCCACCAACATATGCGTAGCCCATTTTTCTAATTTGTGATGCAGCGGAACTAATAATGCTGCAATACAAACTAATGCCAGCAACATCAGCACCGGAGAATGGTGAGTGATGCGTTCTAAAAAAGGATGGAGTAATAAATTGAGAAATTCAAATACAATCAGTAAAGCAATGACACCGAAGAACTCAATCACTTTTGCGTTGGTAATAAACCGGCGGCTTAGTAGTAAAAAGAAAATAATGAAAGTGATAATACCGAGGGCTATTAAGGCGTATTGAATGTTTTGTTTTCGTTGTACTGATTCCTGCCTCCTTTTAGCTTCTTCCTCTGAAACCCTCAATTGTTCACTAAAGGCAAGGGATTGTATCTTATTGGTTTTTTCTTTGCTGAATACCGAGTCTCTGAATGCAGACTCAAGCCTTGCATAATAATAAGCACTATCTAATTGGTTAAGGCTATCGTATACGCTTCTTAAAAAACCAGCAGCCACTTGTTTAAAGTCATAATTATTTAGGGCTATACCTGTTTTAAGCAGTTGAGACGCTGTTTCTTGTGCTATGACTATTTTATTATTTTGAAGCAGAAAATTAATATATGCCGGTTTGATAATAAATTTTACGTAGGAATATTGCATTGAATCAGCCTGGGCATTGGCTCTTTTAAAATGAAATTCGGCTAATTCTTTATCATTTAATTGTTTGTATACTCCTGCTAATAACATTTGTGCATAGGTTTCATAAAGAAAACTTCTTAACCGGAGATTCGTTTCATTCAATGCCTGCGTATAGTGCATGGCAGAGTCCGGTTTTTTTATAAATAAAAAATACCTGCCATAATTATATTGTACCTGCCTGATCATATAATTATACATAGGAGAGTTCTTACCGGGCAATGCAACCTCCGCTTTCCTTATATATTTTATTTGTTCATCCGGGTTGCCCAGGTTTTCATATACAATACTGATATCAATGTAAAGGGAACTTAATCTTCTTTTGTCATTGGTATTCTGGGCCAGAGGAATTCCTTTAAAAAAAAATTCAAGCGACTTGCTGTAATCGCCTATATTAAATAAAAATAAATTCCCTACGAAATTGTAGCTGATAGCCAGTAATGAATCATTGCCCAGCTGTTGTGCTATAGCCAGCATTTTTAAACAGGAAGCTGAATCTAAATTGTTATTGCCGCTTGAAAAATATTCTTCTCCTATTTTACTATGCAGGTCAAATCGTTCAATAGGGTTGGTAGTGGCAGCTAAAACAGCATTTAAACTATCAGTTTTGTTTTGCGCAAAACTACTTTGTTCTACTATAAAACAGCATAACCAAATAAGCAGCTTTTTCATAATCCAATTAAGTTAAGTCTTTTCTAATTCCTTAATCGTTTTTTTTGCTGCTGCCAACCGCACCTGTTTATTCTTCTCCACTAATTTATGCGTAATCATTTTTTGCAGGTAGTGATGCAGCGGCACCAGCAAAGCAGCAATGCAAACCAAAGCAAGCAACATGAGTACCGGTGAATGGTGGGTGATGCGTTCTAAAAAAGGATGCAGTAATAAATTGAGAAATTCAAATACTATCAATAAAGCAATAACGCCGAAGAACTCAATCACTTTTGCGTTGGTAATAAACCGGCGGCTAAGCATTAAAAACAAAATAATAAAAGTGATGATGCCAAGAGCTAATAAGGCATATTGGATGTTTTGTTTGCGCCTTTGTTCCTCTTCTGCTTTTTTTGCTTCTTCTTCTATCATTCTTATTTGCTCATTGAAAGCAAGAGCCTGAATTTTGTTGATATTATTCTGGCTGAAAATCTGGGCATTAATGGTTGCTTCCAACCTTGCATAATAATAGGCACTGTCTTTATTATGCAAACTATCAAAAACCTGCCGCATAAAACCTGCTGCGGCCAGTTTCACATTGTTGTTGTTATTTAATTCTCCAAGAGTGAGTAACTGCTTTGCCTGTACCATGGCTTCCGGTATGTTCCCTTTACTTAACAAAGCGGGAATATAATAATTGCTGAACCGCAATTTTATAGGAATCATTTTAACCGAATCAGTAATTGCAATTACCTTTTTGATATAAACATCTGCAAGTTCATTTTCTCCTGACTGTGTATAGGCGTCTGCAATTGCCACCAGTGCATTAAACCGTTGGGCAATGCTGTTTACTCTTCGGCTGGTCTCATAGAAGGCCTGGGCAAAATATAATGCAGAATCTGGCTGCTTTATCGTTAAATACCAGGTGGCCATGCCACGTTGGTATTGCAGCAGCATAAAATCATACAAGGGGTGTGATTTATCAGGTAACTCATCACCTCCCTTGCGGATATATTTAACAGCCGCTATATTATTTTGAAGGGCAAAATACGCTAATGAAATATCAAAGTCCAGTGAACTGATTCTTCGTTTGTCATTTGTTTTCTCGGCCAATGGAAGGGCTTTAAAATAATATTCCAATGCAGTAGCGTTATCACCCTTTGTAAATGAGAAGTAAGCACCTATCCAGTTATAACTGGCGGCAAGCAGGGAATCATTCTTCAATTGCTGTGCTATCTGAAGTAGCCGGACACATTCTGCAGAATCTATATTACCGCCACGGAAGAAACTTTGATTTTCTAAAATTTTGGTTATAAGGTCAAACCGTTCAACAGGGTTTGTGGTATTAGCTAAAACTATTTTTAAGCTATCTGCATATTTAGTTTGTGCATTGCTTATGCCTGTAATAGAAATGAAAAGAAGGGAGATAATTATTTTTTTCATAATACAGTTAATTATTTTAATTCCTTTCTAATTCCTCAATTGTTTTCTTTGCTGCGGCCAATCGTATTGCCTTATTCTTTTCCACCAGTTTATGTGTAGCCCATTTCTCTAATTTATGATGTAAGGGAACAAGTAATGCAGCAATACAAACTAGTGCCAATAACATTAGCACCGGTGAATGATGAGTGATGCGTTCTAAAAAAGGATGGAGGAGTAAATTTAAAAACTCAAATACCAGTAATAAGGCCACTACGCCGAGAAATTGAATGAGCTTTGTATTGGTAATATGTCGGCGGCTGAGTAATAAAAACGTAATGATGAATGTGATAATGCCAAGTCCTAATAATGCGTATTGAATGTTTTGTTTGCGTTGTTCGGTTTCTTTTAATTTTTCTGCTACTAATTCCTGCTGTCGTAGTTCATCTTCGAAATTGAGTACCTGGGCCTGTTGAATAGCCTTTATACTAAAAAGGCTGTCATTGGCGGCCAGGTACATTTTTAAATACCTTACCGTACTGTCGTTATTTACATTTTCATAAAGATCGGAAAGTAATTTTGCCGGGCGGATACTCAAATTTGAGTAAGCTGTATTATGTACGACGGCAATAGCTTTTTTCGCATACACTACACTGGAGTCGTTTTGTTTTACCGCATAGTAATACTGAGCCAAGGCAGCATAGGCCCAGTTAAGATGCCGGGGTTTCTTTGTTATTAATGCATCTTGAATACCTAAATCGAAATAACCTAGAGCAACCGATGTATTACCCAGCTTTCCATGTACTTCCCCTAAATCGGTACATATGTTTCCGATATATATCTTGTAATTATTGCGAATACAAAATTCATATGCCCGTTGTAAATACATCAATGCTGAATCTAAATTATTCATCAATAAATAAGTCTCGCCGAGAGTAAGTAAAGTACCGCCTTGTATTACATTGGGTTTTATTTGTGTGGCCATTTTTTCTGCCGATACAAGAACGGTAATGGCTCTGGCATATTCGGCCCGGTCTTTATAAATAACTGCCAGCCAATTTTTTATCCATAGCATTAATTTAAGATTGCCGGTTTGTTCTGCAATGGGCATTGCCTTTAGTTCATAGTCGAGGCCTTTAATGGTATTTCCTATTAACCGGTAATTGGCCCCTAACGTAGCTAATGCCATCGCCTCTGATATTTTGTCTTTCCTTTTTATTGATTGGGTTAATATCTTTTGCCCATTACGTATGCCTTGTTCAGGATTTGTTTCATTGGTTAGAGTAAATATGGAAAGAATCAAATCAATTTTTTTGTCGTCATCCTTTTCGGCAGCAATTTTTTGGAGGGTTGTATCGATATTCTTGCTTTGGCTAAAAGCAGTTTGTAGACTAACAATAAAAAAAATGAGTAGTACTATCTTTTTCATACTTCAGTTATTAATCAGGACGTATTTATCTTTTTTCTTTTTTGACCGGTTGTTGCTGTGTACTGCAATGAATACCGCCGCCGCTCCAGTTTTGCATAATAGCATCAATAAACACAATTTTTCTTCCCGGAAATTGCTGTTCAAAAATCTTCCGTACCTGCTCTTCTTTTTCTTTGAAAGAACCCATTGCCGTGTACGTTGGCAATACTACAAGGCCGTTTGTAACTAAATAATTCATATAGCTGCCGGCGGGCACTCTTAATAAGGTATCACCAACTTTTGGTTTTTCTGATGGAATAAAACTTTTTACTTCTACATCCAATGTTACTTCATTGGAATCAATTTTTTCTCTTGCCAGTATTTTCTTTGTAATCAAATCGGGTAAAGGCACTTTAATAATATGAAAGGGATTTCCATCCTGGTCTTTTGCATTTTTAAGAATGTTGTAGTTCTCATTCATGCGTTCGTAGTTCATTTTATTGATAGCGTTGAGGTCTTTTTCTTTTTCATCAACCCAAGCCAGCAGAATAGTAGTTGCATTGGCAAAACGAACAAACTCATCTGTATGTCCACCGGTGCCGCCGCCAACATAATTTGCTGTTATGCGGCGGAAAAAATTTTTAGGATCATCGGCCAAACCCCGCCTCATCCAAATAATATTACTAACACCCAATACCCGTTTCATTTCTGTTTCTATGTATTCTTTTTTCATATTTACATTACGTTGAAACACGGTTGCTTCACAAAGTATCAATGTGCCTGCTCCATTTACTTCAATGGCGCCACCTTCATGTATTACATCTGTTTTTAAAATGGTGGCGCCTTCTGCTACGGCCATCTGGCTATCAACCGTTGCGGTTTTTAATCTTTTTTCATTTCCCAATGCATAGTATTTATTTACACTATCTGTATTGCCTTCATACTTCAGTTGTAAAAAGCCGGGATAGCCATAACTGTTCCATGCAAAATCAGCTACACCCAGTTCACCTTTTCCATTTACTAAAAAAGCAGCGCCATGGTCACGGATCCAATAACGTTCACCGGGCATGATGTAGGTTTTGTACATAGTGGAATCAACTCCCTGTGATAAAAGATAGGTTTTTGCTTTTTGCAAAAGCGTATCGTTATGAAACGCCATCTTCACGGTAACATGTCCTGATAATTCTTTAATAATAGTTGCCACCGCAGGGTAGTAGCCACGCAAACTGTCTTTTTCCCAACCCAACCACACTGCATCATGCGGCTCCCATTCAGCAGGCATGTAAAATGTTTCTGCAGTACGTTCATACTTTTTTGTGTTGCAGGCAAACAGGATGAATGCTGTAAATAAGAGGGAAAGAATTGGTTTCATATTGGAAGGTTTATTTATAAAATTTTATTAAGAATCCTGACTATCCGGGAGTGGAGAAAAATTTTTACCATGATTTATTTTTTTCTCAAATAAAATTTATAATGCTCTCCCTACAGGATACAATAAATATCTTTCATCATAATATTTTGTTTTACTGTAAAACCAGGTGAGGATGGCATTTGGGTCGTTGGCAAAGGCTTTATCAGCTGCTTTCTTTTCTTCAAATTCTTTTTGCAGTGCAGGTGAATCTTCCAGCATCTTTTTCGCCATTGGCTCCATTACATAAGGTTCCATATATTCTGTGCGTTGAAAAATGGAATGAAAAAATCCCCAGCTGAAATAAGAATCTTTTGAAGTGGGTTCCAGTAATATTATAGCAAGATCACCCAATGGCTGGTCGGTAGAAATATAGACAGAGCCCACAGGAAATAACTGTTTGTGGGTTTCTGATTTTGTTGTTCCACTTACCTGTATATGTCCTTCAAAAGGTTGTACTATATTATTATCATCTCCAAATGTATAATCCTTTATCCGGTACATTTCAACTGTTACTTCAAGAGGTTTAGCTATCGTAGTCATTTTAATGCCGTGCAATTTCAATCTTGTAATTACTTCATCGCAGGATGCAGGCACCCAATACCCTTTTGGTCTGTTGATAAATTCAAACGGTTGGGTTGATTTGTAATCAGCAACGGTCATCGTCACCGCTTTGCCCAACCATTCCACATAATCTGAATTAGTAACAGATGATTTATGTATAACCGATGCGATTGCTGACAGTCGCAGGCTATCCGGAGCTGTTACTGATGCATCTGCCTGTTGTTGATTTAATCTTGTATCAAAGCTTACGGTATTTTTCATTTGAGGCACTTTCCATACCACGGGAAATTTTGCAACTCTGGCGGACTTATCTCGTTCAGTAATTTCCTTTAATGATTGTCCAGAAGTTGCCAGGAGTTTCAACGTACTTTCCAGCAAAACATAGGTACCCAACACCCGTTGCTTATATGGTTTCAACGAATGATTTTCCACCAGTATAGCAGCCAGGTGCCGCAGATCGCCGTAACTATCCGAAAACCGGGGACCACCAGTTGTTACAATATTACCCTGCGAAAAATCCTGGTTATTAACGGCATTTAATAAAGGCCCTGGAATATGCCCATTGGCAATTAAATCTTTGTCGGTAAAACTATCATAGGTGGTTTCCAGCCAATCTCTGATACCGTGTGAATAGCCTTGCTTGCCAATACCACCCAACGTAATGTCGTACTGATAATCCGCACCATCAGTTACATGAATATCCATGTACAAAATAGGATCGTATTCATTGATGACTTTAATAACCGCTCTTATTTCTTTTGTGTCCAGTTTTGCATAATCCCTGTTCAGGTTTAAATTTTGTGCATTAGTTCTCCAGCCCATATTCTGCGGCCCACGTTGGTTGGGTCTATTGTATGGCGAAGAACGTTCATGTGCATCCACACTCAGAATGGGTATAAACAAAAAGTTTACTTTATCTAATAATGATTTTTTATTTCCGAATGCAATATCACGCAGCAACATCATCCCTGCGTCTTTGCCATCTATTTCGCCAGAGTGAATACCTGCCTGTGCAAGCAGCAATGGTTTGGGGGATTTTTTTAATGCTGAGGCTGTTATATTTTTTTCGGTGGAAGCAATAATCATATATATATCACGGCCTTCTATACTTTTACCAATGGAAATCATTGTTAACAGGGGGGAAGCGTCAGTTAATTTTTTAAACCAGCTCATCGTTTCATTATAATCCGGAGTAGTTACAAAGCCTGATTTTTCAGCAGGGGTTATCCACGGATTATTTGCCTTTGCTATTAATAATTCACTTTTACCATGCCATTCAATGGCAGGAGGGAGAAAGGATTGTGCAGTAGATGATAGTACTATCAATAAACAAAGTGTGCAAATTGCAAGTTGTATTTTTTTTGTATGCGGCATATTTTAGTTTTATAAATGTTGAATTAAGTTCTTCGGTAATACCAATTACATTAAGCGTACATCTATGGATAAATGTCAGGCACCCTTCGATAAACTCACTGTGACAGTGTTATTTTAATGTCCAATTGGTATAATTTAATTTCTTTGGGTACTACCACTTCGGCATGGGTTTGTTATTCTTCTCTTATTAAAACTCTTTTTCCAACTTTAAATACTGGGTCACCAATAAGTAAAGTATCTCCTTTAAGAATGAATTGGCGATGCTGATCCGTTCCGATATAATTTAGTTTCTTTGGGTACTACCACTTCGACATGGGTTTGTTATTCTTCTCTTATTAAAAC
>JBKJXQ010000127.1:0-4067 GCA_046716235.1 Chitinophagaceae bacterium | reverse complement strand
TCAAAGTGCAGCCCATGCTCCTTTTAATCTTTCTTTGCGTTGTAATTTTGTGGATGGTACCAGTGGCACCACTTATTTAAAATTAGTAGGCAGCGAAGGTTCGATGGATATAACCTGGGACAGCGTTACATTAAAAAGAAATAAAACAATTGCATCAGATGATCCTTTTTATATTGAGCAAATGAAAAAAGCCGGCACACCTGTATCAGATAGAAAAAAGATTTTACCACCGGAAGAATATACTTTTGCTGCAGAAAAAGATTATTTGGGTGGTCCGTATGATCATTTTGCAAACTTTTTTAACGCTATCCGGAATGGTGGAAAAGTGGTAGAAGATGCAGTGTTTGGTTACAGGGCCGCCGCTCCCGCCTTATTATGTAATGATAGTTACAATCAGGATACAGCTATATTATGGAATCCGGAAAATATGCAATTGATAAAAAAATAAAAGAATGAATATGAAAAATTATTTTTTAAAGTCAACAGGTTTTTTATTAACACTAATTGCCTGTTTATCATTCTCCTCTACCACTAATAATTTAGAACCACAGAAAGGAAAATGGAAAAGCCTTTTTGATGGTAAAACTTTAAAAGGCTGGCATGGATTTAATAAAACAGGCACCATACAAAACTGCAAAATTGAGGATGGGGCAATGGTTTGCCTGGGGGCTTCTAAAGATGCACATGGTGGCGACATTGTAACAGATGAATCTTACGAAAATTTTGAGTTGAAATGGGAATGGAAAATTTCCAAAGCAGGTAACAGCGGCGTAATGTATCATGTAGTTGAAAGTGCAAAATACCAGGCACCTTATCAAACCGGACCCGAATATCAGCTTATAGATGATAATGATTTTCCTGAAAAATTGGAAGATTGGCAAAAAACAGGTGCTGATTATGGCATGAATTCAACTAATGAAAATAAAAAGGTAAAACCAGTAGGTCAATGGAATACCAGTAAAATTATTTTTAATAAAGGTCATGTGGAGCATTGGTTAAACGGTAAAAAAATTATTGAGTTTCAGGCCTGGGATGAAGTATGGATGAAGAAAAAAACAGAAGGGAAATGGAAAGATTATCCGGATTATGGACTATCAAAAAAAGGATTAATTGCGTTACAGGATCATGGCAATAAAGCTTATTTTAAAAATATCATGATAAAAGCTTTATGATCACTTAAAGAATGGTATAAATATTACAACCATTCTTTTAAATAAAAGCTATTCAATGATTTCCATTTAAACAGACCGGTTAAATTATCTTAAATACTATAACTCAAAATAATATTGAAAGAAAAATACGGGTATTACAGAATTTTATTCTTAATTCACAAACACTTCATCCATAAACACCCAGCCCTTATCACCCTTACCCGGATGCCAGGCAGGTAATTTTGGTACAGGTACAGCAATAATTTTTAAATATTTTAAAGTAACTGGTGTAAAAGATAATTCAAAGGCTTTGAGGAATGCCGGTTGAATCATGGCGGGTTGTTTCGGTATAATGCGATTAAGTAATTTTAAGTGGTTTGCGTCTTTGCCACCCCAAACCTCTACCAAAACCGGGGGCATTATAAAACCACCTATATCTACTAATGTACTTACTGTTATACTTTTTACTTCAACCGGGGAAGCAAATAAAAGTAAAGTCTCCATCTTATTTTTTCTATATCCAAGCCATTTACCATTTTTAAAATTGGTGGCTTCCCCTTTTATTAAATCAATTAACGTTTTTGCACCATCACCTTTATACTGTTCATCTGCTGGTAGCAGGTTAATGGCTGAATCAACTTTATATTTTGAACTGAAAAAATAATTTTCCATAACCGCACTGCTTATCCAGCCCTGTTTAAAAGCTTTTGTTTTTACAGTTACATTCTTAGTGAGTACAATATTGCTATTATATTCCATCGAATGAATGCTATCAGGCTCTGTACCATCCAGTGTATAACGGATACTTACTCCATTTATATAATGCTTTATTTTTAGTGTGATTGGTGCATTAATAATTTGTTCTTCATTTAGTAAAATGGGTGGTGTTAATTTTAAAATAGTTGTATCGCCTTTAAATCCTTTTTCAAACGTAATGTTTTTAATAGAGTTCTTTAATGCGGCAATATCCTGTTCTGCAAGTGCAGTGTTCCAAATAAAGATGTGAGAAAGTTTTTTAAGAGAAGCAAGTGTAAGTATATCCTCTTTTTTTATTGTTGTACCTGATAAAGAAAGCTGCCGGAGTTCTTTAAGTTTATTCAATTCATTTAAAGTAGCACCGCTGATATTAGTGAATGATAAATTGAGTTTCCTTAAGTTGGCAAATTGGCTTACTATTTTTAATTCTTCATCTTTTACCGGCATACCATTTAGACTGAGAGTAACTATCTGTTCTTTTACTACCAGAAGTTCTTTTAATTGTTCGGGCAAATAAGTTGCTGCACTAAAAAACTCTACATTTAATGCTGGTGACTCTTTGGCTAATGGAATCACAACCCTGTAATTGGTGTTTAAGTTTTTTATTTTCTTATCGTCGGCTGCTGCAAACTCATAATCATCTGTTTCAATTGTATTAAACAGTCCATTGGCAATAAGGCGGAGGGTATCAGTAGCTGCCATATCCATTACTTTAGTTTTAAACCCGGCACCGCCTTTTATCCATAAATACAAAATCTGCATTTCCTGTTCACTCAACTGCGATTTTCCCTGCGGGGGCATGTGTTTCTTAGCTTCCAAGGGCAAATGTATCCTGCTTAATAATAAACCATATCCTGCTGCCGTGCTGTCCCATAATTTTCCATTTTTCCCTCCTTTTAATAATAGTTCTTCTGTTTCCATCATCAGCTTTCCCTTAGCCTTTTTTGCATTATGGCAATTGTAACATTTTGTCTGTAAAATGGGCTGCACCATATTGGCATATATAAGTGCATTCTCCATTAATATTTTTGGCTGTTGCTTTTCAGGCATGATGGGAGCCAGTAAAAAATTTTTTCCGTGTGAAATTTCTGCACCCTGATGACCAGTAAATATTATAACTAATAAACTTGTTACTGCTATGGAAGCATTTAACCAATTGGTGTTTTTTATTTTCTCCCGGTAAGCATACCATAATGATGTAATGATGGAAACAGTAACACCACTCCACTTATGCCACTGCAATGATTCTGTATCGTAACCATCCTCTTTAGAAAGGAATAGACCTATCAATGCAGTGAACGCTGCAGTGAAGGCAGATAATAATAATAACCAGTCACCAAAATTTTTAACTACGTCATTTGTGGTTATTTTTTTGTCGATAAATAAAGACCAGAAAATATAAAGCACCAATAAAGTAATAGGGAAATGAAGCAGTAGCGGATGCATTCTCCCAGCTATCTGTAACCAGGAAGGTATTGCCAGCCTGCTTTCGAAGAATAAAAAAAATAACAGCAGGCAGTTAACGCCAAAGCAGATATTGAATATGATATTTCTGGTGCGATGCATACTAATATACTTTTATTTCATCTATAAACATCCATGCATGTTCTCCTTTAGCAGGATGCCAGGGCGGAATAATTTTTTTTACAATGATGTTGATTAAAATCTTATTCGTTCTTATTTTATTTTTTGTAGTGATAATGCGATAGTTGCAATGGCTTCCGGGAGTTTCCTTATCAGTAAATAATTTTTCATTTCCAAATATTCTAAAGCTGCCTGATTTATTATCAAACCAATATATAATTACTTCATCAGGAAGAAATACCCAATTATTTTCGCTTTGTAAAAAATTAAGCAGCACTTTATTTACCGTTTGCTGTTTTCCCATATCCATTGTAACTGTAACCGTATCACAATTATAACCCATCCAGGTATTACTACTGGGTTGTTCAGTACCTCCTTTATTATCAATTAATGTATTAGCACCAGCACCCGGATATTTAATACTGGGTGGCGTTTGTTTTATTAATTGAATTGACTTGCCCTCTTTAATAAAAGTTACGGCAACTGTTTCTGAAGGACGAAAATTATTTCCAAATGCTTTTGCCTTTAGTGTTGTAAAATTATTTGTGATTGTGATTGGTTTTGTATAAACAGGGT
>JBKJXQ010000126.1:0-5027 GCA_046716235.1 Chitinophagaceae bacterium | reverse complement strand
GTTTTATAATATCTAAAAGATAATAAATACTCCAAAATATGAATTACAAATACCAAATCATCTTGTACTGGAGCGAAGAAGATGATTCTTTTATTGGCGAAGTGCCTGAATTGGCTGGCTGTGCAGCGGATGGAAAAACTTATTCAGAAGCGTTGGAAAATGTTCAGGTCATTATTGCAGAATGGATAGAAACAGCTCAATCGCTTGACAGGCCTATCCCTGAACCAAAAGGGAAATTAATGTATGCATAAAAGAATGGCTTTAAACTGAAGAGGCTTTATTTACATATAATCTTTAAAATATCAACTAACCTTCACTCTACACCAGCTCAATATCAAAACCCACTAACTCTTTAAATTGCTTTATCCTTCCGGCAATATCTTCCATCGTTACTTCCTTTAATCTTGTAGGGCCAAATTTTTCTACACAAAAACTTGCCATTGCAGAACCTACTATGATTCCTCTTTTCATATTCTCAAATGAGATGTCACCGGTTTTTGCTAAATGGCCAATAAAACCACCGGCAAATGTATCCCCGGCTCCAGTGGGATCAAACACTTCTTCCAATGGTAATGCAGGCGCAAAGAAAACATTCTCCTCATGAAACAACAATGCCCCGTGTTCCCCTTTTTTTATAATGAGATATTTCGGTCCCATGGCGATTATTTTTCGGGCTGCTTTCACCAAAGAAAACTCTCCGCTTAGTTGTCTTGCTTCGGCATCATTTACCATCAGCAAATCAACATGCTTCAATACTTCCTTCAAATCCGGCATGGCTATTTCCATCCAAAAATTCATTGTGTCCATCACTATCAGCTTTGGCCTTTTTTTCATTTGCTTTATTACACTTAACTGTACCGCAGGTACTAAATTACCGAGCATCAGAAATTCTGCGCCCTGGTAGCTATCCGGTATTTGAGGATTAAAATCTGCCAATACATTTAAATCAGTAATTAAAGTATCCCGGCTGTTCATGTCTTCATGATAGCGGCCGCTCCAAAAAAAAGATTTTTTATCCGGTACTATCTCCACTCCTTCCAGTTGCACACCCCGTTTTTTCAATTCGTCCATTTCTTCCTTGGGAAAATCGTAGCCGACAATTGACACCAGTTGTATAGGTTTCACAAAATGACTGGCGGCATACGCAACATATAAAGCCGAGCCACCGGTTATCTTATCGGTTTTTCCAAAAGGAGTTTCAATTGCATCGAAAGCCATTGAGCCAACTGTAATCAGAGACATATATACAAGATTTGAAATTGATTGTAAAAACTGTCGGAAGTCAGGAGGCAGCAGTCAGGAGGTTGCTCCGGGCTATTGACTATTGGCTACAGACTATACTAAAAGGCGTGCAAACCTACAGGATTTTTCAACACGAATTACCGGGGTAAAATATGATTTAAAACATAATCAGGGCTTATCTTTGATACATGGCTAAGGCACCAAGAAAAAAAGCTTCAAAAAAAGAGTTGATACTCCTCAAAGCTGCTGCTATGTTCCGGGAAAAAGGATTTGCCGCTACTTCCATGAGGGATCTGGCAGAGACAGTAGGTATTGAAGCAGCAAGTTTGTACAATCATATCCGGTCTAAAAATGAAATGCTGGAAGCTATTTGTTTTGATGTGGCCAACCGCTTCAATTCGAACTTGGATAATCTTGAAGCTGCTTCAGAAAAATCAATTACCAAAGTAGAGACCTTGCTCCGTTTTCATATTCAACAGATGATTGGTAATTATGAAGAAGTATATGTAAGTGACAGGGAATGGCGGCATCTGGATGAACCTTATCTTTCTAATTTTCAAAACCAACGTCGTATTTACCGCAAACGTTTTGCCGCTATCATTGAAGATGGAATTAATAAGAAAGAAATAAAAAAAATTGATGCCCCTACGGCTGTACTTATTTTACTGCATGCTGTTAGTGGCATAGAAAGTTGGCACCGCAGCAAAGCAAGGATTACAGCCGGAGAACTGGAAGACAATATGATAATGATTATGATTGATGGTCTGCGAAAACAAGGATAACAAATATGTCCATTCATTTTCATTCTCTCTCAATTAAAAAAATTCAGCAGGAAACACCAGACTGTGTAAGTGTAGAATTTGATATTCCTGCTTCGCTGGAAGAAGTTTTTCATTTCAAACAAGGACAAAGCCTCACCATGCGGGCCACAATAAATGGGGAAGAAACCCGACGTACTTATTCTCTCTGTTCATCCCCATTAGATAAAATGTGGAGGGTGGCCATAAAAAAAGTAGAGGGCGGATTGTTTTCCTCTTTTGCCAATAATGAATTGAAGCAGGGCGACATGCTGGATGTAATGCAACCGGTAGGAAAATTCTATACCGAACTTAATCCGGCTCAAAAGAAAAATTATGTAGCCTTTGCAGCGGGCAGCGGCATTACCCCTGTTCTTTCATTACTTAAAACTACACTGGCCACAGAACCGGAAAGCAATTTTACTTTAGTATATGGAAATAAAACCCGCAGCTCTATTATTTTCCTGGAAGAATTGGAAGGGTTGAAAAATAAATATATGCAGCGGTTTACTCTTATTAATGTGCTGAGCCGTGAAAAAACAGATGCTTCCATCAGCTATGGAAGAATATCGGCTGATAAACTTAATGAGCTGGGTAAACTGATTGATTATGCGAAAACGGATGAATTTTTTATATGCGGACCTGAAGAAATGATTTTTGGGGTAAAAGAATATTTAGCAATAGCCGGCATTGATAAAAAGAAAGTTCATTTTGAATTATTTACTTCACCGGGGCAGAAATTAACAACCGGCAACCGGCAACAGACAACAGATAACAGTGGCCCAAAAAGTAAGATTACTATAAAACTTGACGGAAGAAGTTTTGATTTTGATTTATCACTAAACAGTGACGTTTCTATATTGGATGCCGCACTAAAACAAGGTGCTGATCTTCCCTATGCCTGCAAAGGTGGTATGTGCTGTACCTGCAAAGCCAAACTGCTCGAAGGTGAAGTAAGCATGGATGTACATTGGGGACTGGAAGATGAAGAAGTAGAACAGGGGTATATTCTTACCTGTCAATCACATCCCAAAACCGAAAAAGTGGTGGTAGATTTTGATGTGAAATAAATACCCTCCCGCCGGTATGCCACATTAAAAAACAAATCCTTTCTTTACTCATTCAAAAAATTATATAAATGACAACTGTATCAAAATGGATGAGCTGGGAAGGCGGTATTGATTTAGTAGCCGTTACTTCCCCTGATTTACAAATGCCGAATGTGATAGTTCATCTTGGCCGTATGGTAAACACTCCTGTGGGAAATGCCCCAAGTGGAATGATTTTGTGGCAACCCGATCCCAATGCAATGCCTGCAGTAATGGGTTTTGTAAGTACAAATGCAGAAGTAGGAAAATATTTCGGTCCTAACATTTTTGCAGGCACAGCTTTTGAACAAGCCCCGGTACTTGATGCAAAAATTGTCATTCAGATTTTTGCTGATAAAGCAATTTCAAAATTAGAAGCAGGCGGTTATGTGTTTGAAGTAGAGATGAGTGATTTCAGCGACCCGTATTTAATTGACCGCAAACCATCGGCCATGCCACCTTTTTATCAGCAGGGTGTAGAGATCCATGCTAAAAAGGTTTCACTGAAAATAAATGGCGATACGATTAAGATTATTGTACCGCCCGTTGGGATTACCGGAGGCCCTGCTTCTGTAGTGTCACCAAATGGAGTTTACGCCAGATAATAAGCCAGCCTTCATCACCACCAGGCGTTCCGGATTTATGCGGAACGTTTTTTTATTTTATATAAGAATAGGCAAGCTTCCTCAACAAAATTGGCAACGACATATTACGTGGGACAATGTTTATAAAAAAAGGTAAATCCTCTGATGCAAAAGAAGATAAAAAGTGAGCCTTAGGTTACTCCCCCCTCTGGCAGTTCACCAGTTTTCTGAACGCTTTGCTGGTCTAATAAAACCTGTAAATCCCCTTTAATTTTTCTGATGTTAAGGCGCATCTGTTTTAGCGTCTCGTAAGGAAGTTGAGATTGGAGAGCGGTTTTGTAGTTTTCCTCCTCTATATTTATAATTAGATTTAAGTCGTCGACGGTCTTGTTTAAATCTTGTTCATCCATAAATAATTAGTTTGATAATTACCCACAAAAACATGGCCAAATGTGGTGGCGAATATATTTACCCTAAGGTCCCAACTGTTATATAGTTGCCAACAAATAGTTCAAACAGTTGTTAGTTTTTGTAAATTTGTAACTTAAACATTTTGACATGCCTGTTCAGGATTTTGATACATTATTCCAGCAAAAAATTGATAACGAAGTAAAGATTGAACCCAAAGACTGGATGCCGGATGCCTATCGAAAAACCAATATCCGCCAGATAAGCCAGCATGCCCATAGCGAAATAGTGGGTATGCTTCCCGAAGGCAACTGGATTTCAAGAGCACCTTCTTTAAAAAGAAAAGCAATTCTTATCGCCAAAGTACAGGATGAGGCAGGACATGGTTTGTATTTATATTCAGCTGCCGAAACATTGGGCATGAGCCGTGAAGAAATGATCAATGACCTGCACAGTGGTAAAGCAAAATATTCTTCCATTTTTAATTATCCCACACTAACGTGGGCAGATATGGGTGCCGTTGGCTGGCTGGTAGATGGTGCCGCTATTATGAACCAGGTAATGCTTACAAGAACTTCCTACGGACCTTATGCAAGAGCTATGGTTCGGATTTGTAAAGAAGAAAGTTTTCATCAACGCCAGGGTTTTGAAACTTTATTAGTCTTATCAAAAGGAACAAAGGAACAAAGAGAGATGTGCCAGGATGCCATCAACCGGTGGTGGTGGCCAGCATTGATGATGTTTGGACCAAAAGACAGCGAAAGTACCAACAGCGACCAGAGTATGAAATGGAAAATAAAAAGAAAAACAAATGATGAGTTGCGGCAAAATTTTATAGATATGATTGCAGAACAGGTTAAGATTTTGGGAATGCAATTACCTGATGATAAACTGAAATGGAATTCAGC
>JBKJXQ010000125.1:0-5004 GCA_046716235.1 Chitinophagaceae bacterium | reverse complement strand
TTTCCAATTGCGGATCTCTTCCTTTTATTATATCAGCAGGCCATTGTTCTACTTCTATATCAGGTTCCAATCCTTCATTCTCTACTACAAAACCATCTTTTGTCCAGATAGCCACATTGGGTGCTGTTACCGAACCACCATCTAAAAATTCAGGAAATCCTAATATACCTACCAACCCTCCCCATGTACGTTTGCCTACCAATGTACCTACTTTAAATTTGCGGAACATCCATGGCAGCATATCACCACCAGAGCCAGCCGTTTCATCAATGATCATTACTTTAGGTCCTTGTATAGAAGCACTGGGTGATTTTAAATCTTTGCCATACCGCATATTCCAGTGTGCCTGGTAAGGCCGTTGTAAAATATCTATGTAATAATCGGCCAGCGAACCACCGCCATTAAAACGTTCATCTATTATGATGGCTTTTTTATTTGCTTGCGGAAAGAAATAACGTTTAAAATATTCATGTCCTTCGCCAGCTGTATTAGGAACATATACATAGGCTACTTGTCCCCTGGTAGCTTCATTTACTTTTTTTAAATTTCCTTCTACCCAATCCCGGTTGCGCAAAGAAAATTCATTAGCTACGGGAACCACCTTCACTATTCTTGACCCTTTGTTATCCGGGCTGGAACCAATCGTTAATTCTGTAATCTTACCAGCCGTGTTTTCAAAAAAGCGATACAGGTTATCATTAGCCGTTATATTATTTCCATTTACTGCCAGCAGGTAATCACCTTCTTTTGCATTAACACCAGGTTCAGTTAATGGTGACCTGAGATTAGGATTCCAGTTAAGTCCACCATAAATTTTTGTAATGCGGTAACGGTTTTTATCTATAGTATAATCTGCACCCAGCAAACCACCGCCAACTCTTGCAGGTGTATTTAATACTTCTCCACGGTCAGATACACGGTGATGCCCAACCGCCAATTCGCTGCACATCCATTGAATTAATGTATTTAGATCACTACGGGAGGAAAGATCTGGCAGAAACACTTCATACTTTTTTTTCATCGCCATCCAGTTGGCACCGTGCATACCGGGATCATAAAAATAATCACGGTTCACCCGCCATGCTTCATCAAATATTTGTGGCCATTCCGCCTTCGGTTCTATTTTTACCTGCACTGCTTCAGTATTCAGCATGCCTTTTCCCGGTTCATTTTTTTCGCCTGCACCACTGATGGCCCAGGTTCCTGCTTTTACATACAACATTTTTTTACCGTCAGCAGAAAGCATGTAACCATCCATCTCCATCACTTCATTATCCTTACGTTTTTTTATATCATATTTATGCAGCATGCCCGGTCCTTCTGCATTGGGGTAAACGATATACAGCAACTCATCTTCTTTTCCCATTCCTAACTGACCGTAATTGCCAGCCTTTACCGGCAAATCAATAATCCTGTTTTGAATTCCTTCCCAATCAATTGTCATGGATGATTTTTTTTCTGCACCGGCATCTTTTTTTGTTTTAGCAGTATCAGCAGGTTCTTTTCCACCGGATCCTGTGGATACTTTCTCTTCATCACTCTCTCTGGCAAAAGGGGAGATCGTTTCTTTTTGCAGTGTAACGAGATAAATAGAATTGGAGGACCGCATATCTGCAGTGGATTGATCGACCCAGTTGATAACAGGACCTGCATCAGTAGAAGCAAAAAAGTACAGGTATTTATTTCCACGGTCAAATATGGGTTCGGAAGCATCACTTAATCCATCGGTAAGGGCAAATGATTTTTGCTGATCAACAGAATATAAATAAATCCTTTTGAATTGCGTTTCTGTTACTTTGGTATAGGCCAACCATTTGGAATCGGACGACCAATCGCCCAGCATATCCCGGAAAGGACCCGGCACATACAATTCATCAGCATCAATTTTTTGAATAGTTCCGGTGGCTGCATCCACTACATAAAGATTGCGGCCATTATCAGTAAAACTGATTTTCTTACTGTCTGGCGACCATCTCGTATTCGCATAAAATCCGGTACCAGTTAATTTAAATGTCTTTACATCCCCTTTCCCTTCTTGTGGTTTTATATGCAATTCGTATTCGCCGGATGCATCAGAGAAATAAGCAATTGTTTTTCCATCAGGTGACCATGCCGGATATTTTTCATGCACCGAAACTGTTTGTGTAACATTGCGGGGATCACCTTTTTCAGCAGGTACAGTAACGATATCACCACGAAAATCAAACACCGCCCGTTGACCTGATGGGGAAAGGCCTGCACTCCTTATATATTTTGTACCCTTTACAAAACGGGGACGAAGCTCCAGCAGATCGGCAGCAATGCCAATCTTCAATTTTTTACTATCCGTTTCACCGGGAGAAAAAGTATGTAGATAACCAGCTTGTTCAAAAACGATAATTCCATTTCCGGCAGATGCATTCAGCACGGGAAAGTCTTTGAAATTTGTTAGCCGATCTATTTTTTTTGAGGCCGTGTTGTAAGCATATAAATTATATTCTCCATTCCTGTCGCTCCGGAAATAAATAGTATTACCCACCCACATCGGACTCAGATCATTACAACCGCCTTCTGGCTGTGGAATTTTAATAGTAGCATGATCACCAAAATTATATATCCAGATGTTGGCAATAGAACCACCACGGTAATGTTTCCATTGCCGGGATGGATCACTGATGGGATTATAAGCCATCTGCTTTCCATCGGGTGAGTAAGTGGCTCCTGCAGCATTGGGTATTTCTAATTTGGTAGCCATGCCACCAGTAACCGGTACTGTAAAAAGATTGGCGTACCGATTAGAAAAAGCGGCTTGTTGAGAACCAAATAATACAGATTTTCCATCGGGGGTAAAGCCACGAACAATTTCAGGCGAAGGGTGCCAGGTAAGCCTTGTTGGAATTCCTCCCTCCACCGGCACAATAAAAACATCCATGTTGCCATCATACTCTGCACTGAAGGCAATTGTTTTTCCATCCGGTGAAAAAAAAGGGTTTAGTTCTATTCCCTCATCCACCGTAAGTCGGCGTGGCTGCGAACCATCTTTATTAGCTACCCATAAATCTTCCGCATAAATAAAGGCAATATGATTATTGCTGATAGCAGGTTGTGCCAGCATCCGGGTATCGTTTGGATCAATGGCAAATAACATTTCGGGCAGGCACAATAAAAATAGCAACAGCGTTAATACAGTTGGCTTGAATTGTTTCATAAATAAAAAATATTAAATGTTGGTTTATAAGTGACGGTGTTTATCAGGGGGTGGGAAAAGTATCAACTGAATTTCTAAGGTAATTTAATAAAACTAACCACAGTATATTTTTTTATAACCGGTATTGAATTTTTAACGCAAAGAGTAAGAGGTGATGAGGGGCAGCATAATAGATTGATATTTATAAAGCTTAGTTTTTAACTGCTTATTTCATTTCTCTGCGAATAAACGGTAACTGCAGTTTTTGAATTTTTAAAAAAATATTGTCTTTTTTCATAAACCATTTCTATATTACGTTTATGAAACGAATATACTGTTACACCTTTTTATTATGGGTAACCGCCAACCAGGCCATGGCACAAACCGGCCACTTAAAATCGGGCAATCCCATTTTAAAAGGCTGGTATGCCGATCCTGAAGCAGCTATTTTTAAAAAACAATACTGGATATATCCCACCTGGTCGGATAAATATAACAAACAGGTTTTCTTTAATGCTTTCTCTTCACCAAACCTGGTCCATTGGAAAAAGCATGAACATATCCTCGATACTGCATCTGTTAAATGGGCTAAACGGGCTTTGTGGGCACCTGCTATTGTAGAAAAAAATAAAAAGTATTACCTTTTTTTTAGTGCCAATGATATACAGAACAATAATGAATATGGCGGCATTGGTATTGCGGTTGCTGATAAACCTGAAGGACCTTTTAAAGATTACCTGGGCAAACCTTTAATAGCTGCATTTCATAACGGAGCCCAACCTATTGACCAGTTTGTCTTTCATGATAAAGACGGGCAGTATTATATTATTTATGGTGGCTGGCAGCATTGCAATATTGCAAAGTTAAAAAATGATTTTACCGGTATAATTCCCTTTGATGATGGTACTATTTTCAGAGAAATAACTCCCCCGGGATATGTGGAAGGGCCGTTTATGTTTATGCGCAACAATAAATATTATTTTATGTGGAGTGAAGGTGGCTGGACAGGACCTGATTATTCAGTAGCGTATGCCATAGCCGATTCACCATTTGGACCGTAAGAAAGAGTGCGAAAAATATTGCAACAGGATTCTGCCATTGCAACAGGTGCCGGTCATCATTCTATAATGCATAATACTGCCAAAGACCTGTGGTATATTATTTATCACCGCCGACCCCTTGGAGAAACAGCTGCTAATAACCGGGCTACTTGTATTGAACAATTATTTTTTGATGATAAAGGGTTTATATTACCTGTTAAACTGAGTTTTACCGGTGTGCAGGCACAAAAACTGATATAATTTCCTGTAAGAATAAAAGTATAATATATGCTACCATCAAAAGATCCCCTGCATGGTAAAACACTGGAAGCAATCTTGAATGAACTGGTTGCACATTATGGCTGGGAAGAGCTGGCACAGCAAATTAATATCAATTGTTTTAAAAGCAACCCAAGTATAAAATCCAGTTTAACTTTTTTACGAAAAACAGACTGGGCACGGAAGAAAGTAGAAAGCCTTTATCTCTATATGCTTCGGAAAAGAAAATAATTAACGCAAAGTCGCTGACTTTGTAAAGACGAGAAATTTTCTTTTACATTTGACAATGCAAAACCTGAAACAATACTTTTTATTAAGAAACGATGTAACCTTTCTCAACTTTGGTTCTTTTGGTGCCTGCCCTAAACCTGTTTTTGAAACGTATCAAAACTTTCAATTAGAACTGGAACAGGAACCGGTACAATTTATTACTGTAAATGGTATAAAATATCTCGCTGATGCCCGGGAAGCCTTAAGTAATTATCTGCATTGCGATAAAGATGACCTGGTGTATGTAAC
>JBKJXQ010000124.1:0-2592 GCA_046716235.1 Chitinophagaceae bacterium | reverse complement strand
CAAAATTTACATATTTCGGAAAATTAGGGGCATAATACCACAAATTATTACCGGTAACGCTAAGAGAAATACTCCCAAAAGGCGACTTCTGAAGCAATTTTGCTGGTAATGTATAAGACAAAGAGGCTTCTCTAATACGAATATTTGTACCATCATAAATACCTGCTTCATCAGCAGCACCACCTGCAACAGAGTTATTAAAATAAGCCTGGGTAGCGCTTATCTGTTTGTCGTTTGGAGTAGTCTTATCTTCTTTTACACCTGGTAAAATATAAGGTAATGCCCTGTCAAACTCAGTATCTCTTGTTACCCCTCTTCCCAGCAATACACTAGAGGTAGCAGAATAGAAATCACCACCTTTTGTATATTCCATCTGCACTCTGAAGCTAAGAGCCTTATAGCTTAATGAAGTAATACCGGTTAGTTTATAATCAGGAGTAGGATCTCCTAAAATACTTATATCATTAGCTGTCAAATAATCACCACCAGCTCCAACTATTCTTTGTCCATTTTCAGCTCTTTGATAAGCAGTACCCTGAATAACGCCTAAAGGCTGACCATTGATGGCAAAAGTACCCAGGTTGGTAAATCCTGCCGTTCTTATACTTTTTAAATCAGATGGTATACCAGATACAAGGCTGGTGTTTTTGGTAAACAAACCATCCAGTTTCCATTGCCAGTTTTTATTTCTGATAACAGCATACCCTAATGATAATTCGATACCCCTGTTTCTAACATTACCCGCATTTATAGCCTGAACAGTATAGCCGGTTGATGGATCCAAATCCCTGTTTAAAATCTGATCTCTTGTATATCTTACATAAAGACTTAAATCAAGACTTACCCTGCTATCTATAAATTTACCTTCTGTACCAAATTCATATTCTTTAAACAATGCCGGTTTCAAATCACTATTAGGTAATCTGCTTGGGATAAAATTGGTATTAATTGAAGTACCAGCCCCATCAACAAATACTTTTGTTGCAATACCTAGTGTTGGTCTTGTATTATAAAGACCGGGAAATTCAGCACTGGTTCCGTAAGCCAGCCTTACTTTCAGGTAATTAATATTACGGCTATCCCTTAATGCTGCAAATGTTGCAGTAGGAATAAAAGCTACGTTCACACTGGGATAAAATATGTTTCTATTTGATTTTTCTAATGCCGATGTCCAGCTTTCTCTTCCGCCAAGGTTTAAAAACAAGTAGTCTTTATACCCGAAACTGGTAAATGCAAATGCTCCTACTGATTGGAGATCAGAAGCAAACTCTAGTTCTCCGCCACTTTCACTACGGGATTGTTTGTCAACAAAATTGGCATGGTTTAATAACCCATATACCAATTGCTTGGAACTGGTAAGACCGGTTTGTTTGAAAATATCGTTTCTAACATTTACACCGGCTTCCACATTCAGTTTAATATCCTGCGTCAGATCTTTAGCGTAATTAGCAATCAGGGTTTGATCCCAGATGGTCTTATTAGCTGATGATGTACGATAGATGCCATCCGGAGTATATGCACCGCCTTTGTGTTGAGCGTACAATTGATTTTCGGTATAATTATCGAAACCAACCCTATAGGTTAAATTAAGTTTTTTTGTAAAATCATATTTCAACTGCAGGTTACCAAATACCCTGCTTACATCATCTCCAGTAAATGAATTAGCGATCGTCCAGCGGGGATTTTGAATACCGTTATTACCACGATAATAAACATGAGAACGGTCTAAAGGATTTTCCCAGGGGAGTCCCTGCAGATCAACTGAAGTTGGTGTATATAATACATCACCAAATGCAGAAGCATTGCTTGCTGAACTACCAAAACTGGTACTGGTAGGTGGCGATTTCATTTTTGTAGTTACATAGTTAGCAGCACCAGTCAAGGTAAAATTATTAGCTAATTTAGCTGAACCACCTAAACCAAAAGTCATTTTTTTCAGACTGTTACCAGGTAAAAATCCAATATCATCAAGATAACTGAAGTTTCCATTATAACTGGCATTAGCGCCTGATCCACCAATGTTAACCGATGTATTGCTAACTGTACCTGTTCTGAAAAAATCTCTTACATTATTTTTATATTGTTTATACTCATATTTAGCACCAATAAACTGCGGAAACGCAGCATTTAAAGCGGCCCGGCCATAAGGGTGATTTACTAATGCGGGAGGATCTTTAAATGCACCACCCCAGTTACTAAAAAAGGTAACGCCATTACTTAAATCAAATCCACCACCATACTTAGTATTATATTCTGGTAAGTTAGCTACGGTATTTACAAAATAAGATTGTGAAACGGATATTTCAGTTTTCTTATTTGGCTTTGCACCACCACCATTTTTTGTGGTAATTAATATAACACCATTTCTGCCAAGCTCACCATATATCGTAGTGGCACTTAATCCTTTCAGGATACTTACATTTTCAATATTGTTTGGATCAAGATCTAAAAAGCGGCTGGAGGTTTGGTTACCAAAAGTAAAACCAGTATTTGCATTGGTTCCACCGTCAAAAGGAACACCATCAACAATAAATAATGGAGTTGAATTACCAGTGATAGTACTGATAGCCCTGATAGTAATGTTAGTTCCAC
>JBKJXQ010000123.1:0-3788 GCA_046716235.1 Chitinophagaceae bacterium | reverse complement strand
GTTATCGGGTTCTCCCAAAATCATTTTACTGCAAACCAACTCTATTACTTTTCCATTATTTCCTTTCACTTCTTTTGGAGCGGCCAGCCAGATAATTTCGCAGCCATCCAATTTGGCAATATCCAGTTCCACATCAGTACAAGGCTTTTCACTTTCTGTTCTTCGATAAACTAATGTCACTTCTTTTGCTCCTAACCTTTTTGCCTGTGTAGCCGCATCAATGGCTGTCATGCCCATGCCAATTACGGCTACTTTATCACCAACAGGAACAGTATAATATCCTTTGGCCCTGATGTCATAGATAAAACTGATGGCGTCTTCCACACCTTGTAAATCTTCACCAGGAATATCAAGTTGTCTTGCAATACCAACACCAAGCCCGAGATAAACAGCATCATAGTCTTTTTGCAAATCCGCTAATGAAATATTTTTTCCTAATTCCTGGTTGTACTTAACATCAATACCACCAATTGATAAAATATAGTTCACCTCGTCTTCACAAAATTGGGGTGTTACTTTATAAGCAGCAATACCGTAAGTCATCAAACCACCACCTTTACTTTCTTTTTCATAAATCGTTATATCAATACCTGCTCTTGATAATGTATGGGCACAGCTTAATCCGACCGGACCAGCACCAACTATTGCTACTTTTTTGCCCACCGAAGTTTTGCGTTGAAATAATTGCCATTTTTTTTGCATGGCTATTTCTGTAGAGTATCGTTGTAACCTGGCAATAGGAATAGGTTCTTCTTCTAGTAAATTATAGACACAGGCACCTTCGCATAATTTTTCTACGGGGCAAACTTTGCTGCAACCTGCTCCCATAATATTGGATGAGAAAATTGTATGAGCTGAACCTTTTATATTTTCGGTGGCGATCTGTTTAATAAATTTTGGCACATCAATACTGGTAGGGCAGCTTTTCATACATGGTGCATCATAACAAAACAAACAACGATTGGCATCTACTTTGGCCGCTGTTATATTTTCGTAAGGCGGATGAATGTCGGCGAAGTTTTGTTCGTATTGTTGTGGAGTTAGTCTGTTATTTTCAATCATTATTCTTGTTTAGAATTAAGAATTATGCGTTAAGAGTTGTTTTAACTCTTAACTCTACACTTTAAACTCATAACTCAGTTATTTTTCCATAAGTTTCAGGTCTTCTGTCTCTGAAAAACTGCCACACATTTCTTACTTGTTCAATCATATCCAGATCAAAATCTGCTATCAATAATTCATCATTGTCTTCGCTGGCTTGTGCAAAAATTTGTCCCCGGGGGTCAACGAAATATGAAGAACCATAAAACTTACCGAGGTTCCAGGGTTTTTCTATACCAACTCTATTAATGCAACCCATAAAGTATCCATTTGCCGCTGCATGTGCAGGTTGTTCTAATTTCCATAAATATTGAGATAGGCCGGCAACAGTAGCTGAAGGATTATAAACTATCTCTGCGCCGTTCAATCCCAAACATCTTGCTCCATCCGGAAAATGACGATCATAGCATATGTACACACCCACCTTTGCATACTTCGTTTGAAAAACAGGATAGCCAAGGTTACCCGGTTTGAAGAAAAATTTTTCCCAGAAACCTGATGTATGCGGAATATGATTTTTTCTATACTTGCCGAGATAAGTTCCATCCGCATCAATCACCGCCTCAGTATTGTATAAAATACCAGCCTGTTCTTTTTCATATACTGGTACAATCATCACCATGTTATATTTCTTTGCATATTCCTGCATTCGTTCTATCGTAGGGCCGGGAACAGTCTCTGCACTTTCGTACCATGCCTTATCCTGACCTGGGCAGAAATACGGGGTATTAAAAATTTCCTGGAAGCAAAGTATCTGCACACCTTTCTTTCCGGCTTCTTCAATCAACGGAATATGTTTCTGCTCCATTGCTTCTTTGATTTCTGCAATCGTTCCTTCACCCTCTGTTTTAGGGAGAGACATTTGGATGAGACCCGATTTAATAATTCTTGGCATTTTATAGAATTAAGAGTTTAGAATTGTGAATTATGTGTTATGTTTAACTTGGTAGTAAAATACTTTTCTTTTGTTGTAAGAATAATACTACTCAGTATTTTAGTTATTTCATTGCAACTATTATTTAATTTATCAAAAGACTCTTGTGTAATGAAACTGCTGTCTTTTAGTAGATTGAGCCAGTATGAAGTTTCTCTTGCTTCTTTTAATGAGATGCTTAATTTATGTACAAAATCTCTTTTGGATTGACCTGATAATGCTTCATTAATATTTGCACCAATAGAAGTGCCTGAGCGAAGTAATTGTTTTGCGAGTACAAATCCCTTTTTCTCATTTATAAGATATTTGTATACGGATATAATTTCTAATGCAAATGCATAAGCTTTCTTTGCAATAATACTTTCATTTTTTTTCGTATCACTCATAACTCTAAATTCTCAATTCTAAACTATTGACGATACTTTATTTCTCTTAATAAATTTACCAAATCCTTTTTCTATTAAACAATTATTATTTTCTATAGCAACTTGCCCTCTTAACAAAACTGTTTTCACTTTTCCGGTTACTTCCCATCCTTCATAGCTACTGTAATCAACATTCATGTGATGAGTCTTTGCAGATAGTGTATGTTTTTCGTTCGGGTCAAAGATCACAATGTCTGCATCACTTCCTACTGCTATTGTTCCTTTTTTTGGAAACATGCCAAATATTTTTGCAGGATTGGTACAAGCTACTTCAACATATTTATTCAAAGTGATCTTTCTTTTATTCACTCCTTCGCTATATAACAATTCCATTCTGTTTTCAATAGCCGGATGTCCATTAGGAATTTTAGAAAAATCATCTTTACCCTTCAGTTTTTGTTCCCACTTAAAAGGGCAGTGATCAGTGGCAACGACCTGAACTAATCCCTGGTTGATTCCTGCCCATAAAGTTGCCTGATCTTTCTTTTCTCTCAAAGGCGGACTCATGACCCATTTGGCACCTTCAAAATCTTGTTCATATAAGGAAGCATCGAGAAGGAGATATTGAATACAAGTCTCCACAAATACTTTTTGATTTCTTCTGGTTGCATTGCGGACAGCATTCAATGCACCCTCGCAGGTAAGATGAACAATGTAACCGGGACAACCTGTATAATTTGCCATATCAACAAATCGTTCTGATGCTTCAGCTTCTGTTACTTCAGGTTGAGATAAATAATGGTAAAGAGGAGAGAGTTTACCTTCAGCCCGGTGTTTCTGAGTCAAATAGTCAATCATATCCCCATTGGTGGCATGAACATTAATTAAGCCACCATGCTTTTTTACTTCTTCCATCAAACCAATCATCTGCCGGTCATCGATCATCAAGGCGCCTTTATATGCCATAAATGTTTTGAAAGAACTGATGCCTTCTTTCTCAATTATTTCCTGTATTTCTTTTTTAGTATTCTCGTTAAAATCTGTCACCGCCATGTGAAAGCTATAATCACCTACACAATTGTTGTCGCTTCTTCCTTTCCATTCTTCCAAAGCAGAACGAAGAGAATTGCCCTGTTTTTGTAAGATAAAATCAATGACCATAGTGGTCCCCCCGAATAAAGCGGCTCTTGTCCCGGTTTCATAATTGTCACTGCTATAAGTTCCCATAAATGGCATATCCAAATGCACATGCGGATCAATGCCTCCGGGGAAAATCAGTTTGCCGGAAGCATCAATTTCTTTATCGGCTTTAACAGCTAAGTTTTTACCGATAGTTTTTATGGTTTCACCTTCAATAAAAATATCAGCTACATAGTCATCTGTTGCGG
>JBKJXQ010000122.1:0-14946 GCA_046716235.1 Chitinophagaceae bacterium | reverse complement strand
TTTTCAGAGCAGTACCGGTATTGTTTTCACCATTCACGAAGAAAAAGGCAGCGAAACAACTGATAGTGAAGAAAAAAAAGAAAAAAAAGAATTTTCTTCCCTTTCTCTTCTTGTAAAAGCCGTATCTGCAAAAACTACAGTAGCTTTTCACCTTGCTGAAAAAATACATCCTTCTCCCTGGTTGGAGAAACTAACTCCCCCGCCTAATTTTTGTTAATTATTTTTACTTTTTATGATGCCGGTTATGCTACTGCATAGCTGAGTTTTTCTACAACTGATTAACAAAAATATTTATGCCGACAACTGCAAGCCCGGTTGCCAGGATACTGAACCTGGTAAAACTGGAACGTAAAGAAATTACTGCTGTTTATTTCTATGCTATTCTGAATGGGTTAATTCAACTTTCACTACCAATCGGTGTGCAAGCCATCATTGGTTTTGTATTGGGCGCTTCCATGAGGGCCTCACTCATTGTACTTATTGCCCTGGTAGTGGCAGGTGTACTGGTGGCCGGCATCATGCAGGTAAACCAGATGAAGATTATTGAAAAAATTCAGCAAAAAATATTTGTCCGTTACTCTTTTTCTTTTGCAGAACATATTCCTCAACTGGATTTAAAGAAAACGGATAATATCTATTTACCGGAATTAGTGAATCGTTTTTTTGATATACCGGTATTACAAAAAAGTTTATCGAAAATATTACTGGATATACCTACGGCAAGTATCCAGATATTATTTGGGCTGATTTTACTTTCATTATATCATCCGGCTTTTATTTTATTTAGTTTTATACTTATTGTATTATTGTGGTTAATACTACGCTATACCGGGCAACGGGGCTTGCAAACCAGTCTTGAAGAAAGCAGTTATAAATATAAAGTAGCCGGATGGTTAGAAGAAACTGCCCGGGTAATTAAATCAATCAAGCTTACAAAATCAAACGATTTACATCTGAAAAAAACAGATGAAATGGTAGTTGGTTATCTCAATGCCCGCAACAGTCATTTTAAAATACTGCTTTTCCAATACAATGTACTGGTACTTTTTAAAACAGTTATTACAGCAGCTATGCTGATTGTGGGTACAATGTTATTAGTGAATCAGCAATTAAATATCGGTCAGTTTATCGCTGCTGAAATTATTATACTGCTGATACTTAATTCAGTTGAAAAACTGATTATGAATATTGGCAGTGTATATGACACACTGACTTCTGTTGAAAAGATTGCTAAACTAACTGAAAAGCCAAAGGAAGAAAATGGTTCAGTTCAACTAGCGGTAAAGGCGGTTGGTTTATCAATGGAGATGAGAGACCTGAGCTTTAGTTACAATAATCAAAGAGATGTATTACAAAATATTTCATTGAAAATAAATGCAGGAGATAAAGTTTGTATCAAAGGAAAAGACAGTTCAGGTAAATCAACCCTGCTGAAAATAATGGCAGGTGTCTATACAGACTTTAGGGGCTCCTTCCTATTAGATGGTGTACCCCTGGGCAACTATAACCTGAATACTGTTCGTTCACAAATGGGTGTGCTGATGAATCAACAGGATATTTTTAATGGCACGGTATGGGAAAATATTACGCTGGGCAATGAAAGTATTTCGATAGAAACGATTAATGAAGTAGCTGAAAAAGTGGGCCTTACAGATTTTATTGCTACACTTAAAAATGGATACGATACAATACTTGACCCAACAGGAAACAGGTTACCCCGTAATGTAATTCTCAAAATTTTATTGGTAAGAGCTCTGGCAGCCACCTCCCGTGTATTGTTATTGGAAGAACCCTGGCAGAATATTGAAAATGGTCAGCGGAACCAAATCATTCAATTACTTTCTGAAATAAAAAATACTACACTCATAGTAATAAGCAATGATGAAGATGTGGCAAAACTATGTAACAAGGTAATTATGATTGAAAAGGGTAAGATTATTAACCAGTAAAGCATTCATCGGCAAAATAATAAGTTATGGATACCAATAAACTAAAATCATACTCACACATTTATCAGCATAATAAAAACAGCAAAGTAAAAATATGGTTTGCTATCTGTGTGCTTGTATTTATAATTTTCCTGTTTCTTCCCTGGACGCAGAACATAAGGGCAAAAGGAATAGTAACAACCCTGTACCAGGATCAGCGACCGCAACAAGTAAATGCCATCATCGGGGGCCGGGTAATGAAATGGCATATTAAAGAAGGTGATTATGTAAAGGCCGGTGACACATTAGTTCAATTAACAGAGGTAAAAACTGATTACCTCGACCCAAATCTTTTACAGCGAACAAAAGAACAATTATCCGGTAAACAATTATCAGTAGAATACTATAAAAGTAAAGTGAATGTAGCCGATCAGCAGATTGGTGCCATTAATTCAGGGCTTCAATTAAAGTTGAACCAATTGGTGAATAAGCTAAATCAATTACAACTAAAAGTGCAGGCTGACAGTGCAGAAGCTATTGCTGCAAATAATGATTTTACAATTGGCACTAAACAATATAACCGGCAAAAGGCAATGTATGACAGTGGTCTTGTTTCATTAACACAATTGGAAATAAGAAACCAACAATACCAAAATGCCCAGGCAAAGAAAATCAGTGCTGAAAATAAATTGGCAAATAGCAAGCAGGACTTAACAATCACCCGGATAGAGATGAGTGCCCTGCAGCAGGAAAATGTAGAAAAAGTTACGAAAGCACAGGGAGAACAGTTTCAATCCCTCACACAGATTGCCAGCGGACAGGCCGATATTGCCAAATTAGAAAATCAATATGCCAGCTATGCTATCCGTAATGGTATGTATTACGTACTGGCATCGCAAAGCGGACAAATAGTAAAAGCACAAAAAGCAGGTATTGGTGAATTTGTAAAAGACGGCGACATGATTGCAGAAATAGTACCCGATAAAATTCAATATGCAGTAGAACTTTTTATACGGCCACTTGACCTGCCGCTGATAGCACCCGGACAAAAAGTACGTTTTCTCTTTGATGGGTTTCCGGCTATTGTTTTCAGTGGCTGGCCCAAAGCATCATCAGGAACTTTTGGCGGCGTAATAGTGGCGGTGGAAAGTAATGTAAGTGTTAATGGGAAATTCAGGGTGCTGATAAAAGAAGATGTAACTGACAAACCCTGGCCCAAAGAACTAAAAATAGGAACCGGCGCACAGGGTATTGCTTTATTAAAAAATGTACCTGTTTGGTATGAACTATGGCGGAATATCAATGGATTTCCTCCAGATTATTATTCAGCTCAGGAAGGTTTAAATAAAAAATAAAATGATTACTTATAAACAATCCAGAACTATTCTGTGGCTTAGAAAAAGAAACCATCACCGTAAAAATATTATACTTAGCATCAGTATTCTTATTGCACTGCTTAAAGCAGGAATAACATGTACTGCTCAGGAAACAAATAATAAAGAAACGCTGTCAGCAAAACAGGTAATGGAAATCGTTAATCGATATCACCCTGTAGCAAAACAGGCTGATATTTTTATTGAGAAGGCAAAAGCCGATATAACTATTGCTAAAGGAATGTTTGATCCGGTTTTGAAAAATGAATTATCACAGAAAACTTTTGATGGCACTGATTACTATTATTACAACCGTCCGGAGTTATCTATACCCACCTGGTTTGGCGTAGAAGTATCTGCCGGATTAGAAAAATTATCCGGCAGCCGCACCTCCCCGGAAGAAACACAGGGACAAACCAGTTACTTCGGCATGAGCATACCATTGGCAAAAAACCTGCTGATGGATAAACGAAGGGCTGCATTACAATCAGCAAAAATTTACCGGAATGCGTCAGAAGTGGAAAAAAGAAACATACTGAATAATCTTTTGTTGGATGCCTTAAAAAGTTATTGGAACTGGACGCAACAATACCAGGTGCATAAAATACTATATGATGCTGTAATAATTAATGAACGAAGAGTACAGTTGGTAAAAACGGCTTTTCATTTAGGCGACCGGCCTGCTATTGATACGACAGAAGCAATAACACAATTACAGAATTTTGAATTATTGAAAAGCCAGGCCTGGCTGGAATTTCAGAATGCTGGATTAGACCTCTCCGTTTATCTCTGGACATCCGAAACTAAACCCTATAATTTACCGGAAACAATTACTCCGGCTGATGATTTACAAACTATGAAGATAAATACATCAGCTATACCTGAACTGAATGGATTGGTAGAAGCTGCCAGAAAAAATCATCCTGAGTTGCTGATATATAATTATAGGCTCAATGTGTTGGATGTAGAGAAAAAATTGAAGTTCCAGGAGTTGCTGCCTGTTATCAATTTTCGTTATAATCAATTAGGCAAAGGATATAATGTGCTGAAGACAGCCACCGGGCCATTATTTGAAAACAATTTTCAGTACGGTTTATCCGTTGGCATTCCTCTTCGCTTGTCACAAGGCAGAGGTGAGTACAGAAAAGCAAAATTAAAAATCGCTGAAACACAGCTACAGCAAACACAAAAGCAATTACTGGTGGAAAATAAAGTGAAAAGCTATTATAATGAATTAGTAACACTCAAAGCCCAGGTGATATTGCAAGAGAAAGCCTATAAAAATTATTACACTTTGCAGCGGGGCGAAGAAATTCGTTTCCAGGCAGGTGAAAGTTCCCTGTTTCTTATTAATGCCAGAGAAAATAAAACATTAGAAGCTTTACAAAAATTACAAGAACTAAAAGTAAAATTTTTTAAAACAGAAAATACCCTGCAATGGGCAGCAGGAATATTATTATAATAATTAGTTGAACGAAAAATTTGCAATTATTAAATGCCCAAAATGTGAAGAATTATTGATATCGCACTACGACGACCTGAATGCAACAGGATGATTCAATTTTTTATGCGGGCCCAAAAAGATTCGCAATAAAATACGAAATGCCGACAGCTCAATAAATATTAAACACAATGCCATTATAATAATCAATGCTACCTGGTTACTGTGAACATAGGTAAACATTACATCAATGCCTATAAAGGCAGCTGTTAACGGAAATCCCAGCATGCCCATGGCTGATATCATAAACAAAAATCCTGTTGTGTTTTGTTCATATACATATCCATGAAACTGGTTGAGTGAAATATCATTGTCAATCCCTTTAATCTTTTGCAAACAATAATATCCTAATAAAAAAGCCAATAATACACCGCTTGCATAAAATATAATTTCAATCAGATTGACATGGGGTGTATTGAATAATACAGCGGCTATAATAAACAAATGGGCTGTTATTAAATATATCCATGCTTTTAAAGCTGATTGGCGGTAAGAAAATGCAAAAAGAATAACTGCTAAAGCAATACTCATTAAAATAATGGATAACGCCCCGCCTGAAGATGGAAGAATATTCTGATTGGTAATACCGAGAATTAATAAAGCAAGACCTGTAATTATGAGAATGCCCATAGAAACACGGGACTGTAAAAATTGTAATTTTTTTCCGAGCCATTTAAAGGGGCTCCACAAATAAGTAAACATCATGCTGTCTAAATTCCATTCCTTAATACCCAGCATATATACAGAGGCTTTTATTTTGGATATTACTTTTTGCTTTGGCGAAGTATAATGAAAAAATTGATGGTGTACCAGGTAGTTTAATACGGAAGGTGAAACCAATAACTGGTATGTTCTTAAAAAAGCATTGCCCGCAAAATGAATCAATACCAGCCAGTGAAAGCCTAATGCCACTTCAATAAACATCAATCCTATTTGAGCAGCAGATGAATAAGCAATCTGGGTTTTAACTGTTGGCTGTACCCTTGCTATCATAGTAGCTATTATGGCTGTTAATGCCCCAATGATTATGTCAGTAATTTTGGCCCACAACATATCTTCCCAAAACGGATGGGTTCGCAGTAATAAAAAAACGCCAATATGCACACTAAGCGAACCGTAAAAAATTGCTGAGGAAGCTGTTGGTCCTTCCATAGCTCTTGGCAGCCAGGTAGTAAAAGGAAACTGTGCCGATTTAATAGCAGCCGGCAATATCAACATACAAACAATAAATATGGCCATCCCCGTTTGACCCGTTGCCGTTGCTATATCTTTTGCCTCGCCCAATTGAGGGAAGGTGATATTCTGATGTGTAAGATGATGCATCATCCACATGGAAAGCATAAGTGCCACATCACTGATGCGGTAATATGAAACTGCTTTGAAAGCATTTTTTACCGGCAAATAACGGTTTCGGTAAAATGCGATTAATATAAAAGAACAAATACCCTTTATTTCCCAGCCGATGAATAAGGTTTCAAAATTACCTGCCAGGATAATAAAATTATAAGCAGTGGCAAATAATAATATGGTATTAAAAAAGCGTTTGAAGCCCTCATCCCGGTGCATATAATACTTACTGAATGTTGCTACTAAAAAAAATAAGAATGCGCCGACAATACTGAATACAGCAGTTATTTCATCATAATATAAGTTAATGGCAAAAACAAAATTATCGGTTTGATAAAGTGTAAGCAATTTATGGCTGATTGGTTCAAGGCCGTTTAGTAACCACCAAACAAAAAATGACATGGCAATAAATATATTGGACACTTTTGCAAACTGTACAATTCTGGCTATTGCTCTTTCATTTTTATTTTGCCATAAAAGCGTAATAAAAAAAGCCAGCATCGGTATGGCGATAAATAAAATAAGTAGTTGGCCCATTTATATTAACAATTTAAAAAAAACTAAGTAAAAATTTTAGCATTATAGCTGATTCACAACCCACCCCAATATCTCATAGCACTTTTGTTTATTTAATCTGCCCCGCCCAAGTGGGGAGGTTTCTTTGTATATGCGTTTCTAATCCAATAAATACACTGGCAGGTTTTCTTCCGTAGCATGTACAATATGATTCGTTTCCATTTCCTTAGCTCCTTCAATGAACTCTTCCATATTGTGAATAGTTTTTATTTCACTCGCATTAGTAATAGGTTCATATTTTGAAAATGCCCCATTCTTAAAATAATAAAACTGTTTCTCCTCCGGATGAAGTGCCACAATATGTACCCACTCATTCTTATACCATTCAAATACTTCAGGTGAAGATTGGATGGCTTTTAAAACAATGTCGGGTTGGTGCTCAACAATCACCAGCAACCGAACAGGATCATGCACTTCAATCATTTGCCAGGGAAGGCCTGGTCTTAAATCACCATCACTGCTATTAGCAACACCAAACAAGCCCATCACATTATGCGGCAGTTTAGTACCAGCTCCCATTTTAATATTATCAACTCTTGAAAAATAATACTCCAGGTTAATACCACCGCAAACCAAACCAATGGGTCGCATAACAGCAGTTAGAATAGCTCCGTCCGGGTCAGTGCTATAATCATAACTATTTAAAAAAGCCCTTCTATCCAGAAACAATCCTTTGGTTGTTTGCCTGCGGCCAATAATAGCTAATGTATTGGTACCATGTCCCAATTCGGGTCTTGGTTCAAACAAAGACACCGAACGGCTGTGAATAGCTTTGCGAACCTGTTCTAATTCCTGCCTTGTATTAATAGATGCAAAGCGGCGGCTTCGTTCCTTCGCATTGAGGTTTAACGCCGTTTCAAAATTTTGAATATTGGCGATATGTGCTTTTGCATTATCTGCACTAAGAATATTTTCATCATAATAACCCCACACATCAGCAGCTGTATCATGCATACTACCTATAAACTGCGTGGTTCCCGGAATTACAATTCCTTTTGTTGCCAATACTTCTCTTACTTTCTTATTATTTAAAATATAAGATTGCACCCTTGCATTGGCGGCTCCCGGTCTTCCGCTGCAAGCACCACAATCATGTGCGCCGTGATGCGGATTGTTAGCACTACTGCTTCCATGTGCAACAAAATAGACAATAGGTGCAAAATTTTTGACAAGGCCAATACCCCGCAAAAAACCTTCTCCCCGTGTTACCATTTCATCCAGTGTATATCCAATCTGCAATCCGTTTTCGATATCCGCAGGATTTTTATTTTCGATAGTAAGCACTGATAGCTTGTCCATGTGTCCGTATGCATTGGAAATAGCAGGACTCATTTTGGGACGGAACAATAATTGTATTTTTTTGAAAAAAGCCCAAAAACCAAAACTGATACTTAACAAAAATCCGGATAAAATGCCATGGGTAAGTTTGGTATAAATCAGTTCTTCCTTCCGGGTTGATTTAGCATCAGACTCTTTAATCAAATATTTTGGTGTAACAGGTGCCGGGCAAAGTTTATCATAAAATTTTCCGCCTTCCTGCTGAAAATAAAATTCTACTCCAAAAAAACCGGGAGCACCAAATGTTTCTGCTTTTTTATCAACTGCTTCTATGTGGCGCCGGATTGAATCTTCTCTTTCATCAATACAGAAAATGGCCTGGAAAGAAAGCCCGGCCTCCCTGCCCTCCGCAGGAGGATTCCTGGAGTCAGATAATGTGTGGGTCGTTTTATCGTTTCCGGGTTTTTGATTTTCGTTAATAATATCTGAACCATCGGAAACCAAAATCCCCCCTGCGGGGGGTGGGGGGGCTGCCATTAATATACCCTTCAACACTGAATCATAATAACTCCATTCAAAAGCATCTTGCCATAATTCTATTACTTCTGCCAATTCAGTTTTAGCAACATCCGCAAATAAATTTACGGAAGGAGCATCAATACTATTAGTTAATGGCTGCCATTTATTCCCCAGTGTATGGTTTAATACATCCAGTTCCATCAGTAATTCAAATTCCAGCAATTCCTTCAGTGTTATCTGTTTCCTGTCGAGTAATGTTTGTGGATTATCTTCTACCGCACTTACAAAACCGCTCCAGCCGGGGTGGGCAAATTGCTGGTCGAATAAATATTGTTCGAAGTATTCTTCTTTTCCAACAATTTTTTTTAACAGTTCTGGAATGGAATAATTGCCGGATAGAAACTTTTGTTTAACTCCTTTTGTTTTAAAGAAACTGACAAAACTATTATGTTCCATTTCTTTAATGCTTTCAATAAAAGGTTTATTAACAACCGGGAAACTATCAATAGCAATGCCCTGATCTAAAAAAGCACAAAGGATGCGAAACAGTAATGGATGAAGTTTATTATCTAAGTCGAGGTGATAAACATCTTTCCTATATTTTCTTAATTGTCCTATCCTTGGATAGTTAATAGTATCATACTTCTGGTTGATGAGTTTCTGTTTCCATTCATCTACAGCATCCCCACCCTTCTTATTCGCAATCACCATTTGCAGCACATCTTCCCGTATTCTTCCAGTTTTATACATTTCCCTGTATTCAGGTAATTGCAAATGCACCTGGAAGCCAAATATTTTCGAAGCATTGAAAATCCCAACATAAAATTTCATGAGCTGAAAGGCTTCAAAAGAATTATTATGAATAAAATCTTTTAACGCCTGTTGGGAAGGCAGAAAATGTTTTAGTTCATGAAGGGCATGCTGCTCGTCAAAATGTGTATCACTCATTCATAGAATTGTTTATTTAATGACCAGATTGAACACTTGATTTATTTTCGATCTTGTATACATCTTTGAATCCTTCCAGTGTCAATTTAATTTTCTTCAGCGGCACTTTAATATCCCTGAATTCCTTGATCAATTGCAGCACATCGTAATCAATATACCGTGTATTGGAAGCATCAATGACAACACTTGAATTCTCCGGCATATGATCCAATGTTTGCCGGATTGCTGCTTTATTTAAAAAGGAGACCTCTTCCGAAAGTTTAATAGTAATTACATTTCCTTCTTTATAATTTTCCTTATGGAAAAAATACGAATTTTTCAGGTTGCCATGAAGGATAGCACCAGTGGCAGCAATGATACCGGCAAAAACGCCAATGATCAATCCTTTTCCGCTTAATGCCGGTACTACAGCAAACAGATCAATAGCAATAATAACAACAACTGTAACAATAAAGGGAATAAACTGGTACTTACCTGCTTTCCAAAAACCTTTAAATACAGCAGGCTTGGCTAATTTCCACCCGGTAAGTACCAATATGGCAGCCAATGCAGCCAGTGGAATTTTATTTAAAAGCACCGGAATTAATATTACACTTACCAGTAATAATGTGGCATGAAAAATTGTTGACAGTTTTGTTTTTGCACCTGCATTTACATTGGCACTGCTTCGCACAATTACACTCGTAATGGGCAGACCGCCTATTAATCCTGATACCGTATTGCCCACACCTTGTGCAAACAACTCTTTATTGGTATTTGTCACCCTTCTCTCCGGGTCAAGATTGTCTATAGCTTCTATGCTCAGCAATGTTTCAAGCGATGCAATGATAGCAATGATAAAACCATACATGATTACAGTACCGTTAGTAAACCCACTAAAATCCGGCAATGTAAAAAAACCAAGAAACTCCTTAGGATTACTGGCGATCGGCAGATTCACTAAATGGGAGCTCTCCGTTATTTCCATTTTGCTTCCGGTTGTGATCCATATCTGATTAATGACAATTGCGACCACAACGGCTACTAATGCACTTGGTATAAAAGGTATTTTCTTTTTCAACGGTGACCGATCCCATAATATCATAACAAGAATGGAAACAATTGAAATAACAGCCACACCAACTTCTATTTTCTGCAATGGAATCAACAGTTCATGCCAGTCTTCATTACCATACTCAAACAGTTCGGTTACATGACCCTTATTATCCCTATCCCGGCCAAACAGATGGGGGATTTGCTTGGCAATAATCAGTATGCCAATACTGGTCAGCATTCCTTTTATTACACTTCCTGGTATATAGTTGGCGATTCCGCCCAATTTCAATGCCCCTAATACTATTTGAATAATACCCGCCAATACAACTGCACATAAAAAGAGGCTGAAGTTTTCGATACCGCCGAGGGCCAAAATTGCTCCAGACACCAAAGTGGCAAGGCCGGCTGCAGGTCCGCTTACACTTAATGGCGAATTACTTAATGCGCCGACAACCAATCCCCCGATTATACCAGCAATTAAACCGCTAAACGGATTTGCCTCTGCCCCGCTGGCTATAGCAATGCCCAAACACAATGGCAGGGCTACCAAAAAAACAACAAGGCCGGATGGCAGATCAGATTTTAAATACTTCGTACTTATTTTCATGTTAGTGCTGGTTTCATTCTGATAAACTAAAGTTAATTGGTCCTTGCTTAAGATGCGTTGACAAGTTTTTTATCTTCTTTTTTCTTTTTCGTCAGATTTTTAAAGAAATCAACCTTGCCATTTTCTATATTATAAATTGCTCCAACAATCCCTATTTCACCCTTTGCAAACATTTCTTTTACAATAGCACTGCGGGTTAAAATTTCTTCCATACTGTTCTCCACATTGGCATATGCCACGTTATCAGTAAAAAGATGCTCTTCTTCATCTTTTAGCATAGCCTTACTAATAGAAGGTTGTATTCGCTTTAACAGATCGGTGATATGTCCGTCTTGCACACCGGCTTTTGCACTTTTAATAGCACCACATTCAGTGTGGCCCAAGACAACTAAAATTTTAGAACCTACATATTTCACGGCATATTCAATACTGGCCAATATATCGTTGTTAACAATATTACCAGCTACCCGAATGCTAAATAAATCACCCAGCCCCTGATCAAAAACTAATTCTGCTGAAGCTCTGGAATCCATGCAGCTTAACACTACGGCAAAAGGATATTGCCCTTCTCTTGTTTCATTAATCATTTCCAGGTGATCGTGGTTTCTATTAAGACTGCTAACGAACCGCTGGTTTCCTTCCACCAATATCTCGTAACATTTATACGGTGTAAGGTTTTCTAAGTACTCTTTAGAATGTTTTCTCATGTTTAAATAATTTAAATGCCTGCCATCAGAAAAGACAACACTGCTGTTATAAAATAAAATTGGATAAATAGGCTTTACTAAAAGCCAATAGCAAGCAACGAGGGAAATTTAAATTAGGCGGCATCAGGCGGAGGAACGAGTAGTTCGCCGTGATATGCAACATAAGTGCCCGCATTTTCGCATTTGTGATATTGCAGGTCTATAGAAAAAAAATGATCAGCGATACAATGGTCATGTAAGAATTCTTCTGAAAAAGCAGTGCTACCTGGACTTTTTTCCTCCGTAGTACTTGAGAAAGGATTTGCTGCTTCTTCTTCATTTCCGGAAAGTGGCGATTGATTATCTGCTATTTTATCCTGCCTGGCAAGCTTCTGCTGACTGGCAAATACAAATGGCGTACTTACTGTAAGCCATAATAACGCCACTATCATAAAGATGGCGGAGCCTTTTTGAAAAAAATTATATGTTTTTCGCTTGTCTGACATGTAAAAGTGCTGCAAAGTAATACATTGTTGCTTTTTTACCAATCCACCTATCAATACAATGTATTAATTCTTATAAAACATAATAGTAACAACCTGTCGGAAATTTTGTTGGCTACCATGTCATTTTTTTGCAATAAAAAATAACCGTGAAACACTAACAGTTAGTTACCGTATTCGTTTATATCGTTTATTTTTACATACAACCAGATAAATATGAAGCCTTACGAGATTTTATTACAAAATAACAAAGAGTGGGCAGAAGGAAAACTATCCGGCGACCCGGATTATTTTCTGCGGCTGTCGCAATTGCAAACACCTGAGTTTTTATGGATTGGCTGCAGTGATAGCCGTGTGCCGGCCAATGAAATTACCGGCACCGACCCTGGCGAAATATTTGTACACAGAAATGTGGCTAATCTGGTTATTAATACGGATGTAAACGTATTAAGTGTTTTGGATTATGCTGTCAATCATCTTAAAGTAAAACATATTATTGTTTGTGGGCATTACGGCTGCGGTGGTATTAAAGCAGCAATCACCAATCATGACTTTAAGCCGGTGCTGAATATGTGGCTGCGAAATATCAAAGATGTATATCGCATCCACCGATCAGAACTTGATCTTTTAAACGATGAAAATCGAAAGGCTGACAGGCTTACAGAACTTAATGTTATGGAGCAGGTTTTTAATCTTGCCAAAACATCTATCATTCAAAGAGCATGGAAGCATGAACAAAGGCCCGATCTGCATGGGTGGGTATATGGATTGAATAACGGTTTGATAAAACCTGTGTATGAAATGAAAGCCGAAACACATATTGATCCGCTATATGAATATGAGGATTTATAATAGTATCTATTGGTTCGTTAAATAATGCTGAAGAATAAAGGTAGCTGCACCTGCCAGGTAACCAAGCAATGCCAGCCAACCTATCTTTTTCATATACCAGAAAAATTCAATTTTCTCTAAGCCCATTGCAGCTACACCGGCAGCGGATCCAATGATTAAACAACTGCCACCGGTTCCTGCGCAGTAAGCCAGAAATTCCCAAAAGAAATGGCCGGCAGGATATTGTTCCAAACCATACATACCCTGTGCAGCAGCTACTAATGGCACATTATCTACTATGGCCGAAAGCAAGCCTATTAAGAGGGTTATAATTTTAATATTGCCAATAGAATTATTCATAGCTACTGCAAGATTGCTGAGTATACCAGTTGCCTGCAACGCTGCAATACTTAATAAAATGCCGAGAAAAAATAAAATACTCGGAGTATCTATTTTTCGCAACGCATGGTTGACAGATAATAAACCCTTCTCTGCTTTATCTTTTTCACTGTGAATTATTTCTGTTATTACCCACATAACACCCAGCCCCAATAACACCCCCATATAAGGAGGCAAGTGAGTAACTGTTTTAAATACCGGGACAAATAAAAGACTACTCACCCCAACACAGAAAATGGTGTTTCGTTCACTACTGGTATTAGTAAAATCCGTATTGCCCTCTATTTCATCAATTCTTTCTGCATTTCCTTTCACCTGCATACTAATTATAAAAGCGGGTATTAAAAAGCAAACGAGGCTGGGTAATATAGTATTGATAATAATACTTCCAACGGTTATTTGTCCGCCAATCCATAACATCGTCGTAGTTACATCACCAATCGGACTCCAGGCACCACCTGCATTAGCAGCAATGATAACCAAGCCTGCAAATAATAGACGGTCTTTTTTATCAGGAACTATTATACGTAATAAAGAAATCAACACGATGGTAGAAGTAAGATTATCTAAAACTGCTGAAAGGAAAAAAGTTATAAACCCGATTATCCAAACTAATTTCTTTTTGCTGGTTGTGCGGATGCGGCTGGTAATTATTTCAAATCCATCATGTGCATCAATCAATTCAACAATAGTCATGGCCCCCATCAGGAAAAATAAAATACCTGCCACCTCCCCAAGATTGTTCGTAAGAAGATGTGCAGTGGACTGTTTATCGTCCGAAAAAAGAGCAAACACAGTCCAGCAAAGCACACCCGTAATAAGTGCGGTGGCGGCCTTATTGATTTTCAATGGATGTTCCAGCACAATGGCTGCATAGCCAATAATAAATACAACAATGATAACTGTAAGCATGCACTAAAAATAAAGAAATATGTATCAACGAAACCCGGGTCAACTAATTTACCGTTTTGGTGTAGGTTTGCAGTATGTCAATTGAAGTAAAAAACCTGCTGAAAGAATATGGCGAACAAAAAGCCGTGAATAATATTTCTTTTAAAGTAAATAAAGGAGAGATTGTTGGTTTCCTCGGCCCGAATGGCGCCGGTAAATCCACTACAATGAAAATTATTACCGGCTATCTGCAACAAACCGGTGGCGAAGCATTCGTTTGTGGCATTAATGTAGCGGAACAACCATTAGAAACAAAAAAGAAAATTGGCTATTTACCAGAGCTGAATGCATTATATTATGATATGTATGTGAGAGAGTATTTAGGGTTTGTGGCGGAAGTACATAAGGTTTCCAAACCAAAAGAAAAGATAGAAGGCATAATTGATTTAACAGGATTAAAAATAGAAAGTAAAAAGAAAATCGGGCAGCTTTCAAAAGGTTATAAACAAAGAGTAGGATTAGCG
>JBKJXQ010000121.1:0-2863 GCA_046716235.1 Chitinophagaceae bacterium | reverse complement strand
TCGGTATCCTTACCATCCGGGAAAAATGGGAAAAAGCTTTATCCCTGCCATCCTTTGATAAAAAAGAGGATGATTATAAAGACTTATTCCGTTCTGTAAATATTGATGAGGTAATTGGTAAGGGTGTATGTTTTATTATTCATGGTAATGTTTTACCAAGTTCTAAATTAGTAAAAACTGTAAAACGATTAAAAAACGGTGAATGCATAGCTACTCAAAGTGGCGATAGTATTATTTTCAGAATTTCCAAAAATGAAATTGCAGATAAGCACAATATAAAAGTTGGCCGTTCCATCTCTTTTAATGAAGAAGTAAAAGTGATCCGGTATCCCTGGGATATTTTTCAACTCAATGATTGGGCTATCCGTCAGGATTTTGCATTACTGACCCGCAAAAGAAAATCACAGCCCGTTTCTAAAACAAATAGAATTATTAAGCCATCACAATTATTTATTGAGAAAGGAGTAAAGATGGAGCATTGTATTATCAATGCTGCCACAGGGCCGGTGTATATTGGTAAAGGCGCAGAAATAATGGAAGGGTCAATAATTCGTGGGCCATTTGCTATGGGGGATGGTGCTTGTTTAAAGTTGGGAACAAAAGTATATGGAGCTACTACCCTTGGTCCACGATGTGTAGTGGGTGGTGAAATAAAAAATTCAGTTCTTTTTGGCTATTCCAATAAAGCACATGACGGTTATCTTGGCGATTCTGTGATAGGGGAATGGTGCAATCTCGGTGCTGGCACTACTAATTCCAATTTGAAAAACAATGCCAGCGAAGTGAAGATATGGACTCCGAAAGGAGAATTAAATGCCGGTCCAAAATGTGGAGTGCTGATGGGCGATTTTTCCCGTACAGCTATCAATACATCCATAAATACAGGCACAGTAATAGGTGTTGGGTGCAATGTGTTTGGTACGGGGCTTACACCAAAATATATTCCCAATTTTTCCTGGGGAAGTGAAGGGGTGAAGCGATATGGGTTCGAAAAAGCTTTACTGGATATTGAAGGCTGGAAAAAATTAAAGGGACAAACTCTGTCGGGTGATGAAAAAAGTATTTTGAAATATATATATGAAAAAGTGAATGGTTAGTAAGATTTTAAAATTAAATAAAAAAGTATAGTATGAGAAAGCAAATTGCCGCTGCAAACTGGAAAATGAATCTTACATTTCAGCAAGGCGAAAAATTGTTAAATGATATTTTGAGTGCTGAAATAGGGTTGGCATCACATCAATTTACAATTTTTGCTGTACCTTCTCCCTACCTGCTGATGACGAGAAGTGAAGTGGAAGAAGAGCAAAATTATTTTGCAGCAGCTCAAAATTGTTATCACAAAAAAGCTGGTGCCTTTACAGGTGAAGTATCGGTGGAAATGATTCATTCGTTAGGTATAAATTATTGCGTGGTTGGGCATAGTGAGAGAAGGGAATATTTTGGCGAAACCAATGTTATACTTGCAGAAAAAGTAAATCTTTGTTTAGAAAATTTTATCACACCAATATTTTGTTGCGGAGAGCCGCTTCAAATCCGTGAAGCAGGTACACAAAATGATTTTGTTGCCACACAACTTAATGAGTCACTCTTTCATTTATCTGCAGACAAAATAAAAAATATTGTAATAGCATATGAACCTATCTGGGCTATCGGCACCGGAAAAACAGCTACAACAGAACAAGCTCAGGAAATACACAAATTTCTTCGCTCTGTCCTGACTGAACAATACGGTAAGGTAGTGGCTGATGAAATATCAATTCTTTACGGTGGAAGTGTTAAAGCAAGTAATGCAAAAGAATTATTCAGTTGCCCTGATGTGGATGGTGGTCTGGTCGGTGGTGCATCACTGGTAGCAGCCGATTTTATTGAAATTATTAAGGCATTAAAGTAAGTTGGATTGATGAGTAGCAAATTACCAATTCTTCAATCATTCCCTCACCATTATTTTTTTAATTTGCAACGGCTGTGTTAACAGGCTCTGGTAAAGTCACCAGGTTATAATCATTGATTTTATCTAAATCAAGAATTGTTTTTGACTTGTTATCATTCGGATGATACATCATATCAAACTTAGCTCCCCAAATAATCTCGGAACTAACATAGGATGTCCTTGTCACAACGTTATTGGAGAAAACTTCATCAAATGCTTTTACAAAAACCATAATCTCAATGTCAGTGTTAGCAATTTCTTCTTTGCTGAAACCATAAAAAGGGCTTTTGTCATCAATGGGATGAACAATAGTCCAGCTTAATGCTAGGCCATTAATTTTAGAAAACTCAAGATCAAGATTGAAAAATTTGTCTGTTTGTTTTCCATTTTCTTCACTGGTGATGGCCATGGTTACTTTAACTTCTACTTCAGAAAGGCTATTATTTTTATAAGGTGCCAACCTAAACATGAATGCTGTTCCTTCTTTATAAGGTGCTATTAAAGACTTATTGCTAAACTTTAAAAATATCTGTGGCCGGGAGAAACGTCCGTAAAATAAACCCGTAGCAATAGCAAAACTCAACAGACCAAGAAATGCTTCAAAGGTGGAAACAGCACTGGCCATAAAGCCTACGGGGCTAATGCGGCCATATCCAACCGTAGTGAATGTTTGTGCACTGAAGAAAAATACTTCTGTAAAATTTTTCCAGGGAGAACCCGTATTTACACCCGCCAGGTGATTGATACCAATAAGATAATAGATACCAGCAAAAAAAAGATTGGCAGTTATATAAACAAGAAAAATAAGTAATAAAAATTTTCCCTGTTTCATTCCCAGCATAGTATGATACCAGCTATAACGGTTTAGAAAGCCCAGACCCTGTTTTATTACATTTGGCTTTCCATCCTTATTTATAAAGCGGCCACCAGTGC
>JBKJXQ010000120.1:0-3149 GCA_046716235.1 Chitinophagaceae bacterium | reverse complement strand
AAATGCAATATTGGGTAAAATAGTTTCCTGGTAAAGTCCCCGCAATATTACATTCGGACTAAATCGTTCAGGATGTTCCCGTAACTCATCAAGCATTTGCTCTTTAGAAAAAGAGAGTTGAGCATTGAGAATTGAATATTGACCATTTTGTATTTCTATCCTTTCCCGTATATTATCTTTTAAATAAAACAAATTGATTTCTCTTGGACTTGCCTGTACTTTATATCCCGCAGCTGATAGCTTCGCTGCTGTTTTCTCCACAATACCTGAAGCAGCCTGGTTCATTAAATCATCTTCAAACACTTTTATCATCTGCTGCTTTAATACAGCATTATCCGGCAGCAAAATAATTAAACCCAATTCAGCAAATAATGAATTCACAAAATGGAAGGTCGCTTCCTGTATGGTTGTGCCTTCTTTATAATATTTTTTTATGGCAGAAATAATTTCATTGCCGTTGGGCAAAACCATTAACTGGCCTTCCATTAATGCGATTAGCTTAACCAACTCCTTATCTACTTTCATCCTGCCAACTGCACCGGTTTGTTTTGTATTCCAGGTCAATTTTTCTCCCCCCAAATAAATATGATTCAATTCATCTGCATCAGCGTCTTCTGAACCGATATAAAAAACAGGAACAAAATTGTACCCGGGTAAAGAAGTTTTTAAATGATCCGCCAGCTTAATAGCATGAACTATTTTATAAATAAAATACAGCGGGCCGGTAAATATATTATTCTGATGGGCAGTTGTAATAGTGAATGTATCTTTTGAAAGAAGTAATTCAATATTATCTTTTACATTACTGGTTGTTTCAAATCCTTCATATTGCTTTTTCTATTCCTGTACCAGCAGCTCTCTGTTTGTATTAAATTGCTTTCTTGCATCAATTGCTTTTTGTATACCCTGCACTGTTGGTGGATGGGCATAAAAAGGTTTCAGATCTTCTGTATGATCAAGGTAGTCCAACACTGTTTTGGAAAAGCTGTTGGTTTGCCGGTAAGGTAATCGGGTGGCGTTACAATCCATAATCTGATAAAAGTAAAAATTGTTAGGTTGACATTAAATTCACCGGTCAAAATTAACTTTACTTTACCTCATAAGCGGCTACTGAGTTTCGCCAGAAAGTAGGTACAAAAACTGTTTTGGTAGCTGCATCAAATCCAATGTCGGCTGAATTCATTTTTATAGAGCGGCCATCCATAAGGGTTTGCCTGGTTCCATTAGCAGCATTTACATAATAAACCACACCACTCCAGGTTGACACTAAAAAATCATTGCCGCTTATATTTTCAATACCATCCGTTCCACCTTCCATTCCATCAACAATTAATGCAAGTGTTCTATCTGCTTTCATTTTATATAAGCCCCCTGCATCGAGTACGTATAAAACGCTTCCATGCATCAACACCCCGTTCGGGCCTTTTAGTTTATCAAGCAAAACTGATGCTTTACCGTTTTTTACACTATATACTTTCTTTGCTTTTGAATCAGAAACATATATTATTCCCTTTTTACCGATTGAAATATCATTCAATCCTTCGGCACCAGGCACAGCAATTTTTTTTTCAATCTTTCCTGACTTTGTGTTGATCACCACAACTTCGGCAAGGTCGGCTACATATAATTTTCCTTTATACAAACCCATGCCCTTTGGTGCCTGAAGGCCGGATACCCAATCAACTATAATATTTTTTCCATCAGCACCCATTTTCCCGATTGAGCCAAGTCCATCAGCACCCCAGGGATCTTTACCATCAATATTACTTACATATAATGTCTTACTGCCCGCATCAAACAAAACCGACTCAGGCATTTTAAATATCGAATCAGTTTCCCATTTTTTTACTAACTGATGATTTTGTGCATTGATACTATGGTAACAAAAAAGAATAAAAAATAACGATACGTATTTCATAAAAAATAATTTTAAGGAGAATGACTAAAGTTACAAAACTCAGGAGAATCTACCCGGATCAAAGGCATCAATACCCATCGAGATATTTTTTCCAACAATAATTTCGTCCACCAGTTTTCCTGTTCCTGCACCGAGACTTAAACCCAGCATGGAATGCCCCGTTGCCACTACAAGATTACTGTATTTTTTTACCCGGCCGATATAAGGCAGGCCATCTGCGGAACAGGGCCTGTATCCATACCATATTTTTTCTTTTGCCGGTAGCGGCACATCAAAGTCGGGATAAAACCGTTTTACTGCATCCAGTATTCCCTGCACCCGGTTCATCCGTGGGGGTGTTTTGTGGGAAGTAATTTCCATCGTACCGCCAAAGCGGATTTTATTTCCATCCATCGGCGTTATAGCAGCACGGCCTTCGAGCAACACTGCCGGATAATTTACTTTGTAAGGAGAATTTTCCAACGTAACAGAATAACCCCTGCCCGGCATCATCGGAATTTTTACTGCCAATAACTTCGCTGTTTGCCTGCTCCATGATCCGGTAGCAATTACTACTTCGTCCGCATCAAAAGAGTTGATGCCACCTTCAATACTATTTAGTGTATTTACCTTATTTATTTTCCCGGTATTTTTTTCAAATCCAACCACTTCTTCATTTCCAATCATCTTCACTCCTTGTCTTTGCAGATAAGTAATTAAATTCTGCATCAATTTATTGGGATAGCAATGTGCATCGCAATTAAAAAGAATGGCTCCCATTCCATTTATTCTTGTTTGCGGTTCGAGTGCCTGCATTTCATCCTTACTTAATAATTGGGTATCGGTCAATCCTAATTCAATTGCTTTCTCCACTGTATGCTTTGCATGTTCGGCACCGGCATCAGTCTGAAAGATTTCTAATAAACCCTTCTGCTGGTACGCAAAATCAAACCCGGGAATAGATAACCATGATTCATATTCCCTTTTACTGATAATAGCAATATCCCGCAGCGGCGCAGCAGCTGTTTCCACATGGTTCTTAGTAGCACTGCGAACAAACTTCAATCCCCAATGAATAAGATTCCAATCTAACCGTGGTTGCACATAAAAAGGGCTTTTTGAATCCCACATCCATTTCAATCCCTGTTTTACAATACCCGGTGTGGCCAATGGAATAAAATGGCTGGGGCATATATACCCACAGTTTCCATAAGAACAATTATCACTAAAATCTCCTTTATCCAGCACCGTA
>JBKJXQ010000119.1:0-5692 GCA_046716235.1 Chitinophagaceae bacterium | reverse complement strand
TGGTGGAAAAGAATGGAGTGCTGATATTGTCAACATTGTATAATAAAAATTCAAAGTCTTTTGCTTCAGAGTAAGATTTCCATGATAAAGGAAAATCTCCTCCAGAGTAGTTAATGGTGTCTAACCGGGGATCTATCCAGATGTTATTAATAGAACGACTTACGGCACCCACTGTATTCATATAAGCTTTCCTGTTGCTTCCTGGTGATCCGCCTGATTTGGTCATTTGTGCCCATACATATTTTACATAGTTGGCACTTACAGAATTACTACTTACCCGGCAGGAGTCACCGAAATTATTTAATTGAAAAATGCCTGATTTATTAATGCTGAACATGGCACCTTCATTGCATATTAAAGTAACCATAGAGCCGGCCGGTACTTTAATGGCGGCGGCACTGGTAAGCGATTTACCAACTTTTGCCTTGCTTTCAATTTTATTTTCTACTACTGATACATTCCCTTTAAAACTATATAATAGAAAGTTATTTTCCTGTGCAGTAACCACACCGGTAAACAGGGAAAGAATAATAAGAATTCGTAATTTTTTCATCGTTTAAGGTTTAAGATTTTATAGTTCGTTGTTAATGATGATGTGGTTTGAATACGGTGTGATATCTATATTTTTTATGCATCCATACAGCCCAGGCTTCATAGAAATAAATAACATCCACCGCCATAACAATTACTATCAAACTCCATTTTAAATCTACTTTCAGACGGTACGTATCAAATAAATATATCCCAAGCCACACAAAAAATATGGCAGAAAGAACCTGTGCAATTTTAGCTACTAAGTGGAACCAAATATGGCTTTCAAGGTAATAACGGATGAAGAACGACATGTGCAGCCAGCAAATAACGACTGCAACCAGCCAGTTTGCCCACGAAGGTAACTTTTTTACGTAATTATTATCTAAAGCCATAGAAATAATATTGGCATGGATCACAATACCGTTCATATCAGGCACCGACTTGCCATAATATCTCTCATTCATGGGGGTAAACTTCTTATCTGTAATGTCATTGGGGTCATTATTCAGGTACCCCAATAATACGATTTTACCCAAAAAAGCGGAATCGTATACCTTATCCATCAATATATCTTCATAGTTATAAACCGGGTATTGGCTTACATGCCGGGTGTAATTTATCAATACTTTACTTGCCCCTTTTTTTTCCAGGGTATGATAGGCAGCCGAATCATAAGCCTCCACAATTGCCGAAGAAAATGATTTATGAATTTTATGTGAATAATCTTTTAAAAAGGGGTCGTAATATCGGAAGGTTGATACCGAATCAGTAAAGAAATTAACAAAAGCATATTGAGAAGCTGTTTTTATATAAGTACCCCCATATACCACCGTATCCCCTTCATTTCCGGTTAAGTCCAAAACTGTAGCTGCTATCAGGTTTTTATTCCTGGCGAAAGACTCACTTAATAATGAATCCTGGTAAGGGTCACCGGGTCCGTTGAAATAAGCATCTAAAGCCATTACTTTAGGTTTCATCATCCCCACTTTATCTATAATTAATGATAAAACTTCCCTGTCGGCATTACCTATGTTAACGATAGCAATCCTTTTATCTATCGGGGTGTTTTGTGCTTTTCCGAGTTTTGAATAACTCAGATCATTAGAATCAAAATCTTTCAAGCTAAGTTTTATAGGGTTGATAACCCCAAGATTAAGGGGTATTGATCCCAATACTACTATGAATATAAAAACCCAGAGGGTGGCAAAAATGGTATCTCTTTCATACAGGTATTTAGTAAAATGTCCATGAAATTTTTTAGCATGATGACCAATATGTCTGTGAAAAGTGATTCTCATGAAAATTTTTTAAGTGGTAAGTTTTGGTTTGATAATGATATCTTAATCCAAAGAAAAGTTGCAACTTTTCAGGCTTTTATTCAATCTGCCACCATGAATTAATGTAATTTTTCAAAGTTAACCGGTTTTTGTTTGCAGACAAAGTGGATATTCCTTTGTAAATCCGTAATTTAGTAGGTCTAATTTATGCGAAAGTTTTTTTCCATAACCACTATAACCTTTTTCCTACTGGCATCAATTTCTGATGTTGCCGGGCAAACACCGCCAAAGCCGAGGGATACAACCATGCTCGGCCCGCAAACCTTTGCCATGATAATGGGTATTTCATCTTACAAATATGTTCGTCCTCTTACCTATGCAGATAAGGATGCTGAAATGTTCCGGGATTATTTAAAATCACCCGCAGCAGGAAAATTAGGTGACGACAATATTTTTATCTTGTTGAATGAGCAGGCCTTGTTGGCCAATTTTTATACAAAAGGGTTTCAATGGCTAAAAGCAAAAAAATTGCAAAAAGGTGACCGCCTTTTCATTTACCTGGCAGGTCATGGCGATGCCATTGATGAAGACCAGTTTTTTTACCTTGCCTATGATTGTAATCCTGCAGGCGATAAAAATAATTACCTCGTTGGCGGGGCCATTCAATTATATAATCTTAAAAAGAAAATAGCAACCGAAACAGCCAAAGGGGTGGAAGTCTATTTTATAATGGATGCCTGCCGGAGTAACGAACTTCCGGGGGGATCGGAAGGACAAAATTTTTTGAACACTGCTATTTCAGAAAAGAGGGCGGGAGAAATTATTATGCTGGCAACTGGTGCAGGTCAGGAGTCCCTCGAAGATGCATCAATAGGTAATGGTCATGGATTGTTTACTTACTACCTGGTGGATGGCTTAAGCGGTATGGCAGATGCATCGGGTACTCCGGATAATAAAATTACACTCGAAGAAATTCAAAAGTACGTTGATAAAAATGTACCGGTTGTTGCCCAGCAAAGGTTTAAACGTAAACAAGATCCTTTTTTCTGTTGCAATGATAACAGTGAGAAAATTGTCAGTATCGTTGACACAGCGTATCTGAAAAAATGGATACAGACAAAAAAGTTGCAGGCAAAAGGCCCTGGTAATTCCTTTGTTGGAATGAGTTCAACCAAAACAAGAGCCATTTCTTTTACTCCTGCTGATACATTGTTATTAGAAACATACAACCTGTTTAATGGAGCTATTAAAGACAATCGTTTAATTGGTAAATCTTCAGCCGAGTTTTATTATGATTTGATGGAAAAAAAATTCCCCGGCAATTCTTATACGATTGATGCACAGTCAACATTAGCAGTAGAGTTTATCAATTTTGCACAAAGTAAAATAAATTTATATCTTGATTGCAGGGATGCAACTTCTATTCAAAAATTGCGGGCACAGATTGATGATGAGGATAAAACTGATGAAATAGCAACCAGTCTTGACAGAATGGAAAAAGTTTCCCGCCAGGAATTTTATGAAGTTGGTAATATGCTGGAGAGGGCTATAAGTTTTATTACACCTGACGATCCCGACTTTGCCAAATCATTAGAAGGGAAAATGTATTTCTTTAAAGCAAGGGGCTATTTTGGAAGAGGCAAACAGCTGGTTGATATTAGTAAAGCTTTTCAATATGCTTATTCCGCCTATGCGTCAGATAAAAACGCCGCCTATATCCTCAATACTCTTTCATCATTACACCTTGATAATAATAGAATCGATAGTTCAATTTTTTATGCCAAAAAAGCCATTATAGCAGCACCCAAATGGAGATATCCTTATGTTACATTGGCATTTGCCTATAAAACATTGAACAGGCCTGATTCTGCTATTAAATATTACCGCAAGTCTTTTGAAGTAGATCCGGATAATGCTGATGCTTATGTAGATTTAGGGCATTATTATTATTCTTTATCAAAAGGCGATTCTGCCATTGCTTACTATCAAAAAGCATTACTGCTGGAACCGAATAATACCTATGCCAGCAATAATATCGGTTGGGTAAATTTTAACAGGAAAAAATATAGTGAAGCTGTTTTTTATTTTAAACAAAGTATCAAAGCCGATCCTAAATTTATAAATGCCTATAATGGATTAAGTAAAACTTTTTTTGAATTAAAGCAATATGATTCGGCACGGATTTATTATTCCAAAGCATTTGCCAATTACCAGGATAAATCAATTGTAAATGTATACATCGGTAATTTTTACAGGGAGTTGAAGGAATACGATTCAGCTAAAATTTATTACCGTATGGCTGCTTTGTTAGACCCTACTTATGAAGAAGCATATAATAACCTGGGACGTTCGTGTTTTGCATTAAAGCAACTTGATTCAGCAAAGTTTTATTATAAAAAAGCTTTAGTTGCTAATCCATATTCGGCATTTGCACTTATAAATCTCGGTCTTGTTTATAGAGAGCAAAAACAGCAGGATTCTACTTATTATTATTTTCAGGAAGCTGTAAGACTTGAGCCTGGTAACCCATCCATATTAAATAACCTCGGTGTCATTTACGGGCAGGAGAAAAATTATGATTCTGCGAAGTCATATTTTAGAAGGGCATTGAAGGTAAATCCCGGTTACAAACCTGCCTCTAATAATCTACTCCTCATTTTTAAAGAAATGAATCAATTAGATTCTGTCACTAATTTTCTGAAAGGTTTTTCCTTGCTTGACCCCGGCAGTACTTCATATATGAATGATTTGGGTCTTGCTTTTCTGGATCAAAAGCGGTATGATTCTGCTAAATGGTATTTCCGGCAGGCCATTGAAAAAGATCCAACGAATGCCCAGCTTTATAATAATATGGGATTGGTGCACCAGGGAGTGAAAAATTATGACTCAGCAAAAATTTATTTGCAAAAAGCAATTCAATTGGATTCCGATAATCCTGTTTTTTTGGGAAACCTTTCCGGAGTGTTCAGGCAATTAAAACAGTTAGATTCTGCCGGATATTATTTTATGAAACAGCTTTACCGGAGAACGGAAGGAAATGCGTTGGCTTTTCAGTCTCTTGGCAATTTTTATAATGATATGAGGGCTTACGATTCAGCAATTGTATATTATAAGAAAGCAATACAATTTGATAAGAACTTTATATCGGCTTATACCAATGCCGGTATAGCTTATATGAGTCTTGATATGAATGATTCTGCTTTTGTATATCTAAGCCAGGCAGTAAGGATGGATATCAATTCTCAATCAGCATCTCTGAATCTGGGAATACTTTATCATTCCATGCAAAAATATGATTCAGCTATTGTATATATTCAAAATTCCATACGCCTTGATCCAACTAAAGGTAAAAATTATTACCAGTTAGCCTGTAGCTATGCATTAAATAATAAACCGGAACAAGCCATACAATACCTGCGACAAGCCTACGAAAGAGGTTTTAAAAATATAGGAAACCTTCTTACCGACCCAGACCTCACCAGTCTTAGAAACTACCAGGAATTCCAGGCATTACTGGATAAATATATACCCGATTGGAAAGAGAGGTAAAAGCTGCCATTTTTTTTTCTGCATATTTTTTGTCTTATATTTGTCTCCCAATAATATTGATTGAGATGGCTTCGTAGCTCAATTGAATAGAGCATCTGACTACGGATCAGAAGGTTATAGGTTTGAATCCTATCGAGGTCACAAAAAACCTCTCAAATCTGAGAGGTTTTTTTAATTATAGTCACATCAAGTGTATAATATTAATTCCTGTTAATTTTAGATAGCAAGCGAAGAATTTCCAGGTACAACCATACAATGGTTACCAGTAACCCAAAAGCACTATACCATTCCATGTATTTAGCAGCCCTAAGCTCAACACCCTTTTCAATAGT
>JBKJXQ010000118.1:0-10731 GCA_046716235.1 Chitinophagaceae bacterium | reverse complement strand
GCCTCACCGACAACTCAGTTTCATACACTCCTGTAACACGATTTACAGAAGTTAACATGGCTGCTGCAACAGCCGGAACAGTAGGATTAGCTCCGGCTACCGCAACCGCATATTCCCCTGTAGTAGCTAATGCCAGTTTGTAAGTGTATAATTGTGTGCCCCGGCAAGGTCCCACTGCTACGGACAATGCTTCATCTATTCTATTTTTTGTTTCACAAATAAAAGATTCCTTTTTTAAATAATCTCTTGTATAATAACTGATATAATTATTTATATCAAACCTTGCATACGGATCAATGAAGACCCTTCCTCTTGGCGATAAAATCTGTGCATGAAAACCATAATAGGGGTTATAATCAACCCGTATAGTTGCAGATGGATCATCAATTCCCTGACCGGCAAATGTTTTCATTTCCGGAAACTTTACGGCAAGTCCGGGTTCCATAATGCTGCTTTCCCAAACTTTAAATCTCGCCATGCTTCCGTCTGGCATAGGCAATTCAATTACCGGTGTCTCACTGCGATTAGAAAAATTTCCTTCTGCTGGTAATGACCATAAGAAATTTTTCATACCCTGAACATTCAGGACTGCACTCCGATATTTTTCGGGTATAATAAGCCGTTCGCCGTTGGTTTGCATCTTCCCATTCACACCGGCATCTGTAAAAAAATTATTTTGTGCAATAAGCGTATTAGTAATTATTGCTACAAAAAACGAAAGGATTATTTTCTTCATATTACGGAATGTTAAAAGCTAATGACGAATTTAGTACTTATTCGGATGCAGGCCAAAGCTGAAAAAAAGAGCAAAAAAATCCCGTTTTCATACTTGGGTAAACCAGGTATAAAAACGGGATTATTAACTATGAAGTTGCCTGAAAAGGAACTTCAAATTATACAATTAGTAACCACCCATGCCACCCATATCAGGTGCGCCATGGTTATGAGCTTCTTCTTTCTTTGGTTTATCTGCAACCACCGCTTCTGTAGTTAATAACATTCCAGCAATAGAAGCTGCATTTTCCAATGCAACACGGCTCACTTTAGTAGGATCAATAACACCGGCTTTAAAAAGGTTTTCATAAACTTCTGTGCGGGCATTAAAACCATAATCTCCTTTACCTTCTTTAATTTTCTGCACTACGATAGAACCATCGATACCAGCGTTGGCAGTTAATATGCGGATAGGCTCTTCCAATGCACGGCGTACAATAGCCATACCAGTTTGCTCATCTGCAATCTGTCCTCTTACTTTAGCATCAAGACTTTCAATAGCACGGATATAAGCTACTCCACCACCTGGTACAATACCTTCTTCAACCGCCGCTCTTGTTGCATGTAATGCATCGTCAACACGGTCTTTCTTTTCTTTCATTTCCATTTCGGTAGCTGCTCCAATATATAATACTGCAACACCGCCAGCTAATTTAGCCAGACGTTCCTGCAATTTTTCTTTATCATAATCAGAAGTAGTGTTTTCAACCTGTGCCTTAATCTGATTTACACGGGCAGTGATCTCGGCTTTTTTACCTTTACCACCAACAATAGTGGTATTGTCTTTATCAATAGTAATGGAAGCCGCCTGACCTAATGTTGTTAAATCGGCACCTTCTAATTTATGACCAAGTTCTTCACTCACTACTGTTCCAGCAGTAAGGATAGCAATATCAGTCAGCATTTCTTTTCTTCTGTCGCCAAAACCCGGAGCTTTTACAGCAGCTACTTTAATAGTGCCACGTAATTTATTTACAACCAAAGTTGCCAGTGCTTCACCTTCCAAATCTTCTGCAATAATTACCAGGGGACGTCCGCTTTGAGCAACTTTCTCCAGTATATGAAGAATGTCTTTCATGGTAGAAATCTTCTTATCATATATTAATATGTAAGGATTCTGCAGTTCCACTTCCATTTTTTCGCTGTTAGTAACGAAATAAGGAGATATATAACCACGGTCAAACTGCATACCTTCCACTACATCAACTGTTGTATCAGTACCTTTTGCTTCTTCAACTGTTATTACACCTTCTTTACCTACTTTGGCAAAGGCTTCTGCAATTAATTTACCAATTGTTTCATCATTATTGGCAGAGATAGTTGCTACCTGTTGAATTTTTTTACTGTCGTTACCAACAGTTTGAGATTGAGACCTTAGGTTTTCTACAACCAGGCTCACCGCCTTATCAATACCTCTTTTTAAATCCATTGGATTAGCACCGGCAGCTACCATTTTCAAGCCTTCGCTGATGATAGACTGTGCCAGAACAGTGGCAGTAGTAGTACCATCACCTGCAATATCTGCAGTTTTAGAGGCTACTTCTTTCACCATCTGTGCTCCCATGTTTTCAATAGGATCTTCCAGTTCAATTTCTTTTGCAACTGTTACACCATCTTTTGTTACTTGTGGTGCACCGAATTTCTTTTCGATTACCACATTACGACCTTTTGGTCCAAGGGTAACTTTAACAGCGTTGGCCAATGTGTCAACACCTTTTTTCATTCTGTTTCTTGCTTCAATGTCGAAGAAGATTTGCTTTGCCATAATTATAAAATTTGAAAATTAATTAATTTGAAAATTTGGAAATAAAATACAACTTGAATATGAGAGGTGGCCAATTACATTTTTAAATCAGCGCTTCTTCAAATCTTCAAATCATACTATCGCCAGAATATCCGACTCTCTCATGATAAGATAGTCTTCGCCATCTATCTGAATTTCGGTACCTGCATACTTACCATATAAAACTGTGTTGCCAGTTTTTACAGTAACAGGTTCATCTTTTTTACCCGGGCCGGCAGCGATAACAGTACCACGTTGTGGCTTTTCTTTTGCAGTATCAGGAATAATAATTCCTCCTGAAGTTTTTTCTTCAGCGGCATCTGCTTTTACGATTACCCGATCGTGGAGTGGGGTAACATTGACTTTTTTAGCCATAATTGTATTGATTTTTAATTTTTTTAAATAGATTCTCCTAAAATTTAGGGGACGGCGAAGGTACGGCGAATAACGTGCCGCCCACTCCTTATCTGAAAAAATTACCGATTATGTGTCCCGATTGTCAAAATGGAGTCAGCGAAAGCGATGATGTGCTGACATGCTGCCAGATTTTCATTTCCGGACTTATTACAGCCATATAAGATAAATCAAAATCGTAAACACCGTGGAAGGCCTCAAAGAGTATTGTAATAGTTGATGATTTTTACACAATCATCCTCATTTTTGGGGCTCAGAGAATTTTGCTTCATATACAAATCAACAACAGTCCATATATCCTTTAGTAATTCTTCCAGCAGTCTGGCATTTGGTTTTTGAATAAGAACTGTTCCCTTCTTTATAAAAAAATAAGTCATGCGGCCGGTAAAATTTTTTATTGTAACCCGACATATTATACTCTATTATATCTTCCAAAGTCTTGCAAATACATTTTATCGCAGTTATTTTTCCTTCGGTTAATACCTGCCCATATTTAACAGGTGTAAGCTTATCGCTGACCGTCTTTTTGAAAAGAAAGAAATATTAAATATCAGCTTACTGACCATGTTAGCCATACTATTATTACCTTCGTTCTACAATCAGTTCTTACAGCAATGATCAGCAGAAGAAATATCCGGGTTAAAGTGATGCAGACCCTGTACACCCTCTCCACATTGGAAAATGAAATTAAACCCGGTGAACCACAGAAGTTATTACAACAGCATTTTGATCAAACCCGTTCCTTATTTATTTATCTTATTTATTTTTTAACTGAAGTTACCCGGTATGCTGAAAGAGATTCTCATAAAAGAGCCGGCAAGCACCTGCCCGATGCCGCAGACCTGAATGTGAATGTGAAGATTGCCGGTAATGAATTATTATGGAAAATGCTGGAAGATTCGGCTCTCAAAGAACAGTTTAGCCTGCAAAAGCCAGAACAAATAATTGATACAGAATTATTGCGCAAAATATATAATACTCTTGCAGAAACAACAGAATACAAGTTATACGCAGCACAATCGTCCAGAGAAAAAATAGAAGAAAAAAAGATTATCGAGTTTATCCTGAATGATTTACTATTAGCCAATGAAGCTTTTGTATCGCATGTAGAAGAAACTTTTACAAACTGGGATGATGATGGGGAAATGCTCGTTCAACTGTTAGCAGGTTATTTGCAAAAACCCGGTAGTTATAATTTTAAACAAATAATGAGTGCTGATAAAGCAACATTTGCCAAAACACTGCTTCAAACCGTATTGGATAAAGACGATCATTTACAAACAATTATCGTCCCAAAACTTAAAAATTGGGACCCGGAAAGAATTGCACACCTGGATATGATAATGATGAAAATGGGAGTAGCAGAGTTTCTTTACTTTGAAACTATTCCCCCTAAAGTAACCATCAATGAATATATAGATCTTGCCAAAGACTACAGCACCCTTCAAAGTGGTCAGTTTGTCAACGGTATTCTGGATAATATTCATAAAGAATTGGTGCAGCAGGGCAACATGCAGAAAGTAGAGTATAAAAAAGGCTGAGTTACGATTCCCACTGCCTGTTAGTAAACAAACTCAGGAGTGGCTACTTTTTTCTACATTTGCCTTCCCGGAAAATTAATTTTTGAAGACTTAGGGCTTCAGTAAATTTTAAAAAGTAATAAATGAAAAAAATATTGATTTCGATTGTTATTGCCGCTAGCCTTATTGCGTGCAAAAACAGTGATAAAAAAGCAGTAGAAAAAACATTGACACAAGAAGAAAAAGAAAAAGCGGCGACTGATACAGCCAATTTTACAACCATCCAATGGCTGGACTCTACTACCACAAATCTTGGTAAGCTTACAAAAGATAAGTCCATAGAAATTACTTATCGTTTCAAAAACACCGGTACTAAAAATCTTATTATTGAAAGTGTATCTGCTCAGTGTGGATGTACCATTCCTGAAAAACCTGAAAAGCCATTTGCACCGGGTGAAGAGGGAGTTATTAAAGCCAAATTTAATGGCAGCGGGAAAGGTACCATTTCAAAACAGATATACGTAATGGCTAATACCAATCCGCAAAAAGATCATACCCTTACATTTACCGGAGAAATAATTGAGTAAAAATTTAAATCGACATAAGAATGTTTACAATTTATCTATTACAGGAAAAAGCAGCAACTGGCTTTGGTGGCTTTCAGTTTATTTTTCTGGGATTAATGATCCTGGTTTTCTGGATGTTCTTCATACGTCCACAAGCAAAAAAAGCCAAAAGCCAAAAATTATTTATTGAAAATCTTGGCAAAGGCGAAAAAATCGTAACGATTGCTGGTATTCATGGCACTATCAATAAAGTGAATGAAGACGGGACGCTAAACCTTGAAGTAAGCCCTGGCAGTTATATTAAAATTGAAAAATCTGCTATCAGTATGGATTGGACAGCAGCTTTAAATAAGCCAGTGGGAACAGTAGAAAAAAAATAATTCATAACTTTTAAATCCCAGATTCCCGTTGTACGTTTATCAATCGGAATCTGGGATTTATTTTTCCTATTTGATTTCTAACAATGGCTGAACTATATTTTTATTTATGATAAAAGTTGGGTTAACCGGTGGTATTGGCAGTGGCAAAACCACCATTGCCAAAATATTTGGCATACTGAATATCCCCGTTTATAATGCAGATGATGCAGCAAAACAATTGATGAATACCAATGAAAAGTTGAAAGCAACTATTATTGAACACTTTGGGAACGCCAGTTATGCAAACGGGCAATTGGACAGAAAATATCTGGCTTCCATCGTTTTCAATAATAAAGAAAAACTGGATCTTCTAAATTCCCTTACCCATCCGGTTACCATTGAAGATGCAGAAAACTGGATGAATAAACAAAATGCACCTTACATCATTAAAGAAGCTGCTTTATTATTTGAAAGTGGCGCAGCAGAGCGATTAGATTATGTAATAGGTATATATGCCCCGCAACATATCCGGGTAAAGCGGGTAATGGAACGGGATAAACTATCTGCAGAAGAAGTAATGAAACGGATAAGCCGTCAGATAGATGAAGAAATGAAAATGAAGCTTTGCAACTTTATTATTACCAATAATGAACAACAATTAGTAATACCGCAAGTACTGGAGTTGGATAGAAAATTCCGGGAATTAGTATAAATGATACCAGTCTATCTCAAAAGTTTTTCAACACAGAAATACAAAGAAAAAGAGTTACGCAGTTCATTTATTCTCAACCAGACGTTGTCTATAAAACTCTATTACTCTATGTTTAAATTTTCATTCGGAGAATTATGCTACAGTAAGTGCTGCTTTTTTTCTTGCAATATAATTGTAGGCAATCAAAATTCCCGGTAAAAAAATCAATGTAGCAACTAATGCATTTTTATAAAATGGAAGACCGGCTGCATAGCAGGTAAGCAATCCTTTGAAATCTTTTGAATAGGTAACTTCTGTTGAAGCCATCCATACCCCAAAATTGGATAACAAAAAAAATACAGTAGGTGCTGCAATAGCTCCAGCTATTAAACTGCTGTTACTCCTGCCCTTCAATAGCCAGCCAATTAAAGTAGCTGCCAGCAGGATCAAATAATTTTTCCATTGACCACTATAAAAACCGGCGTAAGGAAATAAATCCTGGGTGTATAAAAAATGGATTACTGCATCGCTGATAAACAGGGCCAGTAATGGCAGCAGGAATGACATATCTTTTTGCTTAATAATAAATCCGGAAAATAAAGCAATGGCAATTACAGGGGAAAAGCCTGACCATTCTAAATCTGGTCCAAAAAAATACTTACAGGCTGTAGCAAGAGCTATGAGTATAATGGTAAAAACAAGTAACCTTCCGTTGTTTTTCATAAATTAACAATTATAATATGCAGCAAAAATAAATGAATTGAACTAAATAGCTGTTCTATTTATTCCCGGGTACAGAAGCCCTGAAAACAGTGGCTTTATCCGAAAAACAAGTAATTGAATAAACAGTTTCAGGCAGTACAACCGCAGATGAATTGCCCGCCTCCAGGTTTATGTTTCCCTGATCTACACTCACTGCACCATCGGTTACGAGTAATATCTCTGTAGAGTCTGACAAGGCATTTACCACATCGTTGTGTTTTAAATCCATTACACTTAATTCAAAATCAGGTACAGGTGTTTTATATAACAGCACATGTTCAGCAATTTGTTCACCAGTGAGAATATGAGGAACAGTTGGCTCACATTTTACATGATTTAATAATTCTTTTACATCAATATGTTTGGCGGTTAATCCTCCCCGCAGCACATTGTCTGAATTGGCCATCAATTCTACATTCTGTCCTTCGAGATAAGCATGTGGCAGTCCGGCACCCTGGAAAAGAGCCTGTCCTTTTTTCAACTGCACTATATTAAAAAGATAAATGGAAAAAATACCCCGGTCAATATTATTTTCTTTTGAAAAAGTGATGGCGGCCCTTGCTGCCCAAAAATCTTCGTCAGTTTTATCTTCCTTACCACTTTTATACACTGGCAATATATTATCCAACAGTGGCTGTAAAATTCTGTTTACTTCTTCCTGCGGCATTTCCATAATATGGCGGTACAATCCTGCATAGCCTGATTGATTGAATACGGGCAATAATTCTCTAAGCTCTGCAACATTCAATAAGATATAAACCAGTTCCTTCTCAGGCTTAAAGCCATGAAGTAACCAAAAATCACTTAAAGCTATCAGCATTTCGGGTTTATGATTATCGTCTTTATAATTTCGTTGGGGTGAATCCAACGGAATGCCTTCCTGATTTTCCCGGGAAAATTCTTCTATGGCTGATACCCTGGAAGGATGCACTTGTATCGAAAGCATATCTTTTACATCAAGCACTTTAAATAAATACGGAAGAGATTTTATATAGTTCGTCAGATTTTGTGTTTTACCATCCGGCAATTCAACCATGGAAATAGCTAATGGATGAATACCCATCCAGTATTCAGCAAAAGGCTTTTTGTCTTTATTGTCTGTTTTTAATAAAGCAGGAATATAAGTTGTGCCTCCCCAATCGTAATGTTTTACTGTTCCTGTTAACCGATAAATACCAGCCATAATAATTTTCTTCTTTAACTTGGAGTAAAGATAATACATGGCAGCGCATAATGAACTGGGGCAACAAGGCGAACAACTGGCTGGTGCCTGGTTAATAAAAAATGGTTTTAAAATCCTTCACCGTAACTGGCGGTATTCCCATTACGAAATTGATATCGTGGCGGTAAGGGGAACATTTTTGCATTTTATAGAAGTAAAAGCAAGAAACTTTTCTCTGTATGGATATCCTGAAGACAGTGTAACGAAAAAGAAATTTAAAAACTTACAAAAGGCAGCGGATGAATATCTTTTTTTAAATCCCGGACATAAATGGATACAGTACGATATTTTATCCATTACCTTATACCATGATAAAGAGGCGGATTATTTTTTTATTGAGGATGTGTTTTTATAGCTGCCCATTGCGATACTGATGAACGGATTGCGACGTCCGCCCGGCCTTGCTCCGCCAGAATGATTTAGTCAGGCTGGCGTTCGGACGGGCAACCAGGATGCCATGAAAAACCACAGCTGGTATTCTCATTTTTAAAAAGCAGCAGATTAAACTATAACCCTGATATCATATTTGCCACTATCCTTTCTCATATCGTCCATCATCTTTTCTACCAATTTAAAAGTGGCGGGGCAGTATTCTACATTTTGCTTATGCACATGGGCATAGTCTTTAAACTTTTTACTGAGATGTGGAAACCCCGCACAATCGTCGGGCCTTATTGCATAGATGCTGCATTTATTATCCTTAAGGTTTAAAAACTGACAAGGCTCTTTTTTATTCATCCAGTCTTTGGCTGCGCCTCGTTCCTGGAACAACCATTTTGCTTTGAACTCTTCAACGGTTTGTCCAAAATGGGCAGATATTCTTTTTAAATCTCTTGGATTAAATGTTGGTGTCATTGTTTTGCAACAGTTGGCGCAGGAAAGACAATCTACTTCTTCCCAAACTTTCTTTTCCACCGTAGCAATATACCCATCAAAACCACGCAGCGTACTTTTTTCCAATTTGGTTAAAAAACGGCGGAAGCTATTTTTTTTGTTGCGGATTTTTTGCCTGAAGGAACGAAGATTTACGGATTCCATTTTACTCATGTGCCGAAGATACTGCATCACTCTTTTCAACATACATTATTGCTGAAAAATAAATACAGCCGGCAATGGTATGACCTTGTACAGATAGTAAAAGAATTTTCGTATCAACAGCTTTCAATGATTATTTTTGTTAACACATAAAAAAATTAATAATGAGATTTCTTATCCTGCCTGTTATCGTTCTGGCTTTTTTACTTTTTCTTGATTCCTGCAAATCTTCTTCAGCACCAAAAACATTTTGTGACACTGCCTGCCTCAAAGACACGATGAAGTTTACGGGCACCCATCCACAACAGCCCTTAGTATATCTCAGTGTAAAAGATTGTATAGCCGACAGTATTATTTGGAGCCATAAGGGTTTGGAATCTACCCGCAAAACAGGATTTACATACCTGCTTGGCACTACGGTAAATATCAATAAAGATTTTATTCGTTGCTTTTTCAAAGATGCCGATGTTGCCTGGGTGTTATTCAATGACTGTGTTACGGGCCGTGGCTTCCAGATAAAATTGCCGTATGACAAAGAGCAAAGTTTTGGATTAAAAAGCAGTGGTATAAACAATTTTGACCAAAAATTCTCTGTTGCCGAAAATCTGGCTGCCAATACTGACAGAGGAAATATTTATGTAGAAGATATGAATACCGGCAAAAAGGCTATGATGACTTTTGGAGAAAAATTACCGATAGATTATGATATGCTTCATGATCATATTGATTCTGTAAATATTACGAATACAAGAATTTGGGTGAAAATAAAAATTGGTGAGAACTGGAAAGAATTGGAAAAGAAAATTACACTGGAATAAATTAACTACCTGCCCCATGTGGGAATCTTACAAAAAAGGATTTAAAGCATACTTACAATTAGAGAAATCCCTTTCTGACAATTCAGTACAGGCTTATCTGCGGGACATTGAATTACTGACCATTTTTCTCCAGGAAAAGGAAACATTAAAGAATCCTTCAGATATTCTATTGAAAGAGTTACAATCTTTTCTAAAATGGATATCTGAACTTGGTATGACAGGTTCCTCACAGGCCCGCATCATTTCTGGTGTTCGGGCATTCTATAAATATTGTTTACTTGAAAATGTTTCCCAAACAGATCCTACTTCATTACTGGAAGCACCCAAATTAAAAAGAAGCTTACCGGATGTATTAAGTTTTGATGAAATAGAAAGTATGATTGCTGTAATTGATCTTAGCAAACCGGAAGGTGGCCGTAATAAAGCAATTTTAGAAACAATGTACAGTTGCGGCCTGCGGGTAAGTGAAGTAGTAAACCTTCGGATTTCTCAATTATATCTTGATGTAGGTTTTGTAAGAGTGATAGGTAAAGGCGACAAAGAAAGGCTGGTGCCTGTCGGCAGCAGTGCTATAAAGTATATTACGATTTATAAAAATAATATAAGAGTACATGCCACACCTGTAAAAGGAAATGAGGATATACTTTTTCTGAATAACAGGGGAAGTAAATTATCGAGGGTAATGATTTTTTATATTATTAAAGACCTGGCGATAAAAGCAGGTATTAAAAAAACAGTATCGCCACATACTTTCCGCCATTCATTTGCTACACACCTTGTAGAAGGT
>JBKJXQ010000117.1:0-4835 GCA_046716235.1 Chitinophagaceae bacterium | reverse complement strand
ACCGAAACGCGTGCTGAAATTGTGCTTAACTCAATTGGCGATGCCGTTATTTGTACCGATATTAATGGGAATATTGATTACCTTAATCTTGCAGCAGAAAAAATGACGGGCTGGTCACGAGAAGAAGCAAACGGAAAATCCATCGATCATGTGTTTATGCTTATAAATGCTACAACTCGTCAGCCTGCATATAATCCTGTCAACCTAGTTTTGTTATCTAATAAGCCCTCAGGGTTGGCGGCTGATACTTTGTTAATTAGTCGAGATGGTACTGAAATAGCTATTGAAGATTCAACTTCTCCTATACATAATGGAAACGGCCAATTAACAGGGGTGGTGGTGGTATTTCACGATGTAAGCACCTCAAAAGCCATTAATACAAAAATGGCGCATTTCGCACAACATGATTATTTAACCAACTTGCCAAACCGCGTATTATTAAATGATCGCATTGCGCAAGCTATTACTTTAGCTAATAGACACCAAACGCAAGTCGCTTTATTGTTTCTTGATTTAGACAATTTTAAACATATTAACGATTCACTAGGTCATGCAACAGGAGATAAATTATTGCAATCGGTTACCCAGCGTTTAAAAAACTGTGTACGCGAAAGCGATACTGTAAGCCGCTTGGGTGGGGACGAATTTGTTATTTTATTAGCCGAAAATAACAATAGTAATGATGCTGCATTATCTGCTCAAAAAATACTAGATGAACTAAAAGCCATCCATACTGTGGATAAAAATCAGCTACACATTACTACAAGTATTGGCATTAGCCTTTATCCTACTGACGGTATAGATGCAGGATCGCTACTAAAAAGTGCAGATACTGCCATGTATTATGCTAAGGAAAAAGGTCGCAATAATTACCAATTTTTTATGCCGGAGATGAATACACGTGAAGCTGAGCGATTAATTATAGAAAGCAATTTAAGGCTGGCCTTAGAAGAGCAACAATTTAATTTGTGTTATCAAATTAAAATGAACCTACTTACTGGTCAAATAACAGGGGCAGAAGCGTTATTGCGCTGGCAACATGCCGAATGGGGCGAAGTGTTGCCCGCAACATTCATGCCGGTGGCGGAAGATAGTGGTTTAATTGTGCCTATTGGTCGCTGGGTTTTACGTCGCGCCTGTAGGCAGGCAAAAAGTTGGCAAAATAATGGCATAGAAGGCATCTCAGTTGCTGTTAATATTTCTTCCCAAGAGTTTTTACATAAAGACTTTGTGGAAAGCGTACGCGCCGTATTAGTTGAAACGAGATTAAAACCACACTTTTTAGAGCTGGAAATAGCCGAAAGCGTGTTGATGCGAGATGCTGAATATAGCAAAAAAATTCTGGATCAGTTAAAAAATATGGGAATAAAACTAGCAGTAGATGATTTTGGCACTAGTTATTCTAGCTTGAGTTATTTGCGGCAATTTCCTATCGACGTGCTTAAAATTGATCAATCGTTTGTGCAAAATATTGGAACTGCCAACGATGATAGCATTATTGTAAGCGCCATTATCAATATGGCCAATAGTCTAAAGCTAATCGTTGTGGCTGAGGGTGTCGAAAACTCAAATCAACTAGCCTTTCTAAAATCACACCATTGCACTGAAGGACAAGGCAATTTTTTTGGACACCCATTAATGTCAGAACAATTTACAAGTTATTTGTTAAAAAATATGTCTACCTTATCATCAACTATTTAGTTTGGGAATTATTTAAAATTCAATTTATATGTTAGTTACCGTACAGATAATTTTAGCTTAAAAGTACAAAATAACTTACGAGCTGAGATTAGAAAATGGAATTCTCCAGTTTTTGTATCACAGTATTTTTTAGGAGAACGAAGATGAGCTATCAAGATCGCGATACTTACGGTATGTACAGTAGCAATAATGGTAATGGCCCAGGTCCGCAATTAATGGGTGCTGACACTTTAATTGGTAATGACGTTTATAACCAAAATGAAGAAGATTTAGGTGATATTATAGAAATCATGCTAGACACTAACACTGGTAAAGTATCTTATGCTGTGTTGTCGTATGGTGGTTTTCTAGGCATGGGAGAAAAACTATTTGCGGTGCCATGGGAAGCATTGAAACTAGATACAGAAAACAAAAGATTTGTGCTTAATGTTGACTCAGAAAAGTTAGAGTCAGCTCCTGGCTTTGATAAAGATAATTGGCCGAATATGGCAGATGAAAAGTGGGCAGATGGTATACACAGTTTCTACGGTACACATTATAAAAGGTCTGATTCAATACATTCTGGCATGTAGTTTTAAGTAATGTAGATTAAGGCATCTAAATTAAATTATTGCCACATACCCTAATGCATATAAGCCCTCAATACTTCGGTATTAGAGGGCTTTTCTAAGCTATGTCTATCTAAATAATACTTAATTATCCGGAGTGTGATGGATTGAAAATTATTATCAAGACTTATATTTTTAATACGTAATGCTTAAAATTTAAGATGTAATTTTCTTACAATTTTTCGAATTTCAGTAGAACGTTGAAGTGGTGCAGTCACGATCATTAATATTGCACCATGTTCAATTTTACTTTCAAAATTTTTGAGATCATCATTAAAAAAGTTGGTGCCAAAAACGGCTGCACCGATGGCAGATATTGCAGCTCCAAAAATCGTAAATACCCCAACGATCACCATCCAGTGCACATTCATAGCTTCAGTTATCCAAGGTTGAAAATAATGCATGTACAGCCCTATTAATAGGCCAATAGTAGCGCCGATTAAAATTCCTCTCTGTGCTTCATTTACAACATTGGTACTTTCAATCGTACTTGCCGGCCTTAACTTGCCAAGATCGGTGCTTGGATTTGCTAAAAAAGAGATATTTTTATCGTCTATTCGGGCAAGCAATAATGCTTCAGCCGCTAAATTAGCCGTTTTAATATCTGGTAACAAAAATTTTAAATGAGGGCGCATGTAATCTTTCTTGAAAGTATTTTTAAAATTATCTAATTATTACATTGCAAGACTATTCAAATTGCAAATATTCAACTACAAAACTATTACAATTTCATGCCTTCTAAAAGCGAAGCCATGTCATCCGCATGTTCTTCTTCAACCGCCAGTATTTCTTTAATCATACGTTGCGTAGTAGGGTCGTTTTCCGCTAAATAAGCTACGAATTCGCGGTAGCTTTCAATGGCAATGCGCTCTGCGATTAAATTTTCTTTAATCATCGATACTAAAGTATCACCTGGTACGTATTCAGCGTGGCTCCGCTCACTTAAACCATCAGGCGAAAAATCAGGCTCACCACCTAGTTCTGTAATGCGTTTGGCAATTCTATCTGCATGTGCCATTTCTTCTTTTGCATGTGCTAAAAACTCTGGTTTGACTGATTCAGAATGAATACCTTTTGCCATAAAATAATGCCGTTTATAACGTAAAACGCATACTAATTCTGTCGCTAAAGACTCATTTAACAATTGGATCACTGCCTCTTTATCCGCCGCATATCCACTTGTAACCGCCCCCTCTTCTACATACTGGCGAGCACGTGAACGTAAGGTCTGAGTATCAGTTAAAGCGCTTAGATTATTCGCAATAGTAACGTTGGTGGGTTGACCACCATTTTTACCGTGTAAATTTAATAGAGTATCCATTTTTACTGGCCTTAAGCTTTAACGCGGTATATATTTTTAAATTCATATATCGTAAATTGATTTATTTCATCATTCATTTTAAGCAATTTTCGACTTTTAATCTCTTCTGCATTTTCCCTATTAACTTGTAATTCGGCATTAAAATTGTCATGTAAATATGCTTGATTTTTAATAAGGTAACTAGAGCCATTCAATACAAATAAGCCAAAAACTATTAAGCAAACTACAAGAGTATTTGTTACAAAAATCCACAATCTATATTGTTCATTTGTCATCTGAGCTCCCCGTTTGAAGGTGGATATCCTTGATTACTTAGCAATTTTTTATTACCCAAATCTAGAATTCTATTAATTAAATTATTCACGTTTTCAACCGTATCATATTTAACTAAAAATAATCCGCACTTAGACTTTTTCATGAAATGCGTCTTGTTTTGGTTCATAATTTTCATGGCTTCACCTCATCTAAATATTTAAGCTAGGATTGTTTTAAACCACGTTTGCTTTGTTTAAAATCATAATCTGCCATATCTTTAAACATGTTTTTTACGCCATCTAGCTGCTTTGTCGCCTTATCATTCTTTTCTTTACGACTGTCCGCTGAACCAATTATGTCATTGTGAACAACGTTTGTAGAGGTAATAGGCCTCTCCTCTAATTCGCTACGATTTTTTTTGGCTTTTAATTCTGACCAACTCTTATTGTTTCTATCTTGATGCATTTGAAATCCTTCTACTATGTTGTGCAAATGGATGGCTGTTTAATGATTGTTAATCTGGTTATCTGTATTTTTTTGATTTTTTTGCCAACTAGAAAGCTGGTGTTCGGCTTCATTTCTATCGACCCCATACATCACCTGAATCTTTCCAGCTAAATGGTCACGCTTACCTGCAATCACTTCTAACTGGTCATCTGTTAATTTGCTCCATTGCTGCTTAACATTGCCTTTAAATTGGCTCCAGTTTCCTTCTATTAAGTTCCAGTTCATTGTCAATCCTTATAAAATGATAACTAATAATAAAAGATTTTTAAGTATATGGTGCATTCTAAAATTAATTGCTCACAACGTCGGTGTGGTAGCCCAAATATGCACATTCTTTTTTAATTTGTTATTTACTTTTGCGCTAAGAATTGCTCATTTTCAATTGTTATTATTTCTTCTAATGACAATGATTTTTTTTCAAAGCAAGCCGAGGCATAATCCCA
>JBKJXQ010000116.1:0-3597 GCA_046716235.1 Chitinophagaceae bacterium | reverse complement strand
CCCGCTCACCGAGCACAATACAATTAAGTGAATCAGCTTCCATATTAAATGGAACCGACTCCTTTAGTATGTTGGGAGTTTGTTTAAGTAAAAGTCCCGTTGATGCACTTCCCGTAAAACTCACCACATCCTGCGATTGCACATGATCCAGGAGATCCCCGGCGCTGCCACAAACCAGTTGCAAAGCACCCTCGGGTAAAATGCCGGAAGCAATGATCTCTTTCACTACTACTTCTGTTAAATAACATGTTACCGTAGCCGGCTTGACAATTGCGGGCATCCCGGCCAATAAGTTCACTGCTATTTTTTCCAGCATTCCCCAAACAGGAAAATTAAAAGCATTGATGTGGATAGCAACTCCTTCTTTAGGAACCAGGATATGGGTTCCCATAAAAGTGTTGTTCTTACTAAAGTTGTGGCTTTCGCCGTCAATACAAAAAACTTCATCTGGAAATTTTCTGCGTAATGAAGCATTGGCAAATAAATTACCAATACCACCTTCTATATCTACCCAGCTATCTGCTTTGGTAGCACCCGTTTGATAACTAATAGCATAAAATTTATCCAGGTAATTGCGAAGATGCAATGCAAGAGCCTTCAGCATATTACCCCTTGCATGAAAAGTCATTTTACGAAGAGCAGGATTACCAACTATTCTTGCATACTCAGTAATGCTTTTAAAATCCAATCCTTTGGTTGTTGCAGTTGCAATTGTATCTCCGGTTACGGCATTATACAATATTTGTCCGTCGCCGTCGCCATTTATCCAATTACCTGTGATGTAGTTGCCTAGTTTATTCATGCGCCAGTCGTTCGTTAAGATACAAATCTACTAATTGCACGGGATGAAATGTAAGTTGTAAATTCGAAGATTAAAATCAGCACAGGTTTGCTTAAAATTTAAAATCAATAACTTATTCAATTATACAAAGATGAAAAAAAATATTCTTTCTTTTATTATAGTAATCATAGCAATTGCCTGTAACAATGCTGATAAAAAACAAGAAGGCAGTAGCGATCATACAACAAAAGCCCCCAAAACACAGGCCGACAGCCTGATGGATGATGTAATGGATGGGCATGATATAGGTATGGGCAAAATGAGTAAGATAAATAAGATGCAAAAAGAAGTGAAAATGGCACTTGATTCTATAGCTAAACTGCCCGTCAAAGCAAAATATGCAGCTGCTCCCCTCAAAGCAAAATTAGATTCACTGGTCGCTGACCTGAGCTATGCAGAAAAGGCAATGAACAAATGGATGGATGAGTTTAATATGGATTCTGCAGTAAATAATATAGATAAACGAATTCAATACCTGGCAGAGGAAAAATTGAAAATAGGAAAAGTAAAAATAGCCATACTGCGAAGCTTACAAAAAGCTGATTCTTTACTGAAAGCAAAGCTTTAAGGTTCTGTCACTACAAATTCAGTGGCTCTACCCCAAATTGCCTTAAATGATGCAGGGCATGTTTATATAACAACTGAACACTTTGTTCAAAATTCAAATCACCAAAAAAAGGATTGCGGGTAACCAGGTCTGGATTTTTTTCAAACGCTTCAAAAAAATAAATCAGTTCCTGTTGCAGTTCGCCAACGGCACCCTGCACTGTTTTGTATCGCAGCGGTGCAGGTTCTTCAACCATCAAGGGGTTTTTTGTATTTTCTTTAAACGGTTTATCGCTTATCAGAAACTCCCTCATCCGGGTAAGGTTTTCTGGTGGCGTCAGTATTTTATCAATCTTCAACCGGCCGCTGGCATTGCGTACAGCGTCACCGGCATAATGTTCTATCATTTGCTGCACACTCATTTTACCCCAAACGGGTGGTGTGGCAGGATCCAATCTCTGCAAACAGGCAACCAATTTAGTACGTAGAAAGTTTTCTTTTTCCAGGCTCATGTGGTATCCCTTTGATTCTTGCAATTTACGAAAGCTGTGTAAACAAAAAAGAGCCGCCCATAAATAAGGGCAACTCTCTATACTTTTTGCTCTGCGTTTTATTTAATTTTCTTGTCGATTACGTCTGATAGTGATGTAAAAATCTCATCGACAGTACCCATACCCTTCACATTAACAACCTTGTTTTGTTTTTTATAAAACCCTGCTACCGGCAATGTTTCATTTCTATAAACTTCCTGTCTTTTTCGCTGCACCACTTCATCCATATCATCGCTTCGTTCGGAGGTTTTGCCTCTGTTTACCAATCGTTTTATCAATTCTTCTTCATCTACATTCAGGAATAACACAGTCGCAATTCCGGTCTTTTTCAATTCCAGTAATTTGTCCAGCGCCTCAGCCTGTGCCACCGTTCTTGGATAACCATCAAATAAAAAACCCTTAGCTTCTTTGTGCAGGTCAAAATAAGAATCAACCATACCTATTACCACCTCATCGGGAACTAATTGACCCTTATCGATAAAGCTTTTAGCTTCCAGTCCTAAAGGGGTTTTATCTTTAATTTCCTGGCGTAGCAAATTGCCGGTAGAAAGATGTATCAGCCCATACTTTTCAACCAACTTATCTGATTGTGTTCCTTTTCCACTTCCCGGAGGGCCAAACAATATCAAATTAAACATAAGTACTACTAATCTTGGTGAGCCAACAAATATAATATACAGGCCTTATATAATATACTTCCGGACTAAGTTTTGAGGTAATAAATAGCTTTCATTGCAAAAAAGTTAAGAAAAACTACCGGTCGTATGCCAGATAAACCGGGTAAACCTTCTTTGCGTAAATTTGTTAAGTGCCGTATAAAAGCTGTTTTCCAAATTTCTTTTTAACCTGTACTACAGTTTTATTTTAGCACTGCATCTTTTCACTAAATAATTATACCACCGATAATTTTGCAAAAAATGGATAGCCACAAAAAAAATAACCCTGCTTATTCGAACACAGATACTGGTAAAGTAGTGTTGAGTGAAGAAGAATGGAAAAAAATTTTACCTCAGGATGTTTTCCAGGTTGCCCGTCAAAAAGGAACCGAAAGACCCTGGTCAAGTAAGTTTGAAACGCTTAAAGATATTGGAACTTACTATTGTGCTGTCTGTGGCAATACTTTATTTAAAAGCGATACCAAGTTTGAGAGTGGTTGCGGCTGGCCAAGCTTTTATGAGCCTGTCATCAAAAGCAGTATTATTTACACAGCCGACAACACCCACGGTATGAAAAGAACCGAAGTAGAATGTGGACGGTGCAAATCCCACCTGGGACATGTATTTAATGATGGGCCACCACCCACCGGTCTGCGTTACTGTATCAATGGTGTAGTGTTGGATTTTGAAAAAGCAAAAGAAGCGGAGAAAAATTATAATGAGAATGCTGAATAATAGAAAAGATATGATCTGCCATATAAAAAAATTTGTTTAGCCAAAAGAAATTTTTATTTTCTACACCAATTTGGTGCATATAAATTTACCGTCTTAGAACAAACCAGCTGATAGCTTTAATGAAATACTTTAAATTATTTGTTGCATTTGTATTCTCCGTAATTATTACTGTTGCTATACTTTCTTTCTTTATGGCCACCTCTCAGCAGGTTGAAAAATCAGTTACCATTAATGCACGGGAAGCTATCGTATTTGAACAATTAGTAAA
>JBKJXQ010000115.1:0-4592 GCA_046716235.1 Chitinophagaceae bacterium | reverse complement strand
CATCCATACTAAACAAAGCAATATTACAAGTCAATTCATTTTTCATTTTGTAAACAAGATCATCATCAGCATTTAAACCGGCATAGCCATGTGGAAACACAGTCTCTGCTACCACGGCTTTTACCTTAGCCATTTGTTCTAATGTATTAATTCCGCCAAGCCCCATGTGGTCAGCAGCTACATTAGTAATAATGGCTACTTCACAATTTTGAAAGGCTAATCCAGATTTTAAAATACAACCTCTTGCACATTCTAATACTGCAAAATCAACAGTTGGATCTTTTAGTACAAACGTAGATGAAACAGGTCCGGTACAGTCACCTTTCATCATCATTTGATTTTGGATATACACCCCATCTGATGTAGTGTAACCAACTTTTTTGCCAGCACTTTTTGCAATATGGGCAGTTAATCTTGTGGTAGTTGTTTTTCCATTTGTTCCGGTAATAGCTATGATGGGAATTCTTCCGGCACTGCCTTTTGGAAATAGCATGTCAATAACCGGCTCAGCTACATTTCTTGGTAGTCCCTCTGCTGGTTCTATATGCATTCTAAATCCGGGAGCTGCATTTACTTCCAGAATCACACCCCCGTTTTCAACAATGGGTGTTCGAAGGTCAACTGCCATCACATCAATACCGCAAATATCAAGACCGATAATTTTGGCAATACGTTCAAACATGAAAATATTCGCTGGATGTACTTCATCTGTCACATCATTAGAAGTGCCACCGGTGGAAAGATTAGCCGTTGGTTTCAATAAAACCCTTTCTCCTTTTTGTGGAATAGATTCTAATGTAATATTACCATCGTCCAGCATTTTTTGTGTAAACTGATCAATCGTTATTTGTGTCAATACTTTTTCATGGCCAAAACCACGGCGTGGATCTTTATTAGTTTCTTCAATCAGCCATTGAATGTTGTGGCTGCCATCTCCAACAACTGAGGCAGGTGTACGAAGTGCTGCACAAATAAATTTATTATTTATAACAAGACAACGAAAATCATAACCTGTTATAAACCGTTCTACAATTACGTTGCGGCTATATGCATTAGCAGCTTCAAACGCTTTACCTGCCTGTTCCCTGTTGATGATATTAGTTGTATTCCCTTTTCCATGATTTCCGTCAATCGGTTTTATGACCAACGGATAGCCGAATTTTTCAATGGCTTCATCCAAATCTGCTTCTGTTCTTATTACAGTTCCTTTAGGAACCGGAATTTCAGCAGCCCCTAACAGCATTTTGGTTTCTTCTTTATTACTGGCAATATCAACAGCAATATTGGAAGTAGTGGAAGCAATGGTGGCCCGTATACGTTTCTGATTTATACCATAACCCAATTGTACCAGGCTTTGTTTATTCAACCGGATATAAGGTATTCCTCTCTTAGCAGCTTCTTCAACAATACAACCGGTGGAAGGTCCCAATCTTGTATCTTCTCTTATCTCCCGCATTTGCTGAATATCCTCTGCCAGATTATAATCGGTTCCATCCACCAATGCCTGTGCAATGCGAACAGCCGATTTTGCGGCATACACCCCGGCATCTTCTTCCAGGTAACTAAAGACTACATAATAAATACCTTCTTTTTCACCTTCAGCTGTCCGGGTTCTTCCAAAGCCTGTATCCATTGTTGCCAGCGTCTGAATTTCTAAGGCAATATGTTCTATCACATGCCCCATCCAGGTTCCCTCTTCTACACGATTAAAAAAACCACCTTCTACTCCTTCACTGCAACGATGCTCTATCATCGTTGGAAACATTTTCTCTATACGTTCACGAAAACCGGTAATTGTATTGGTAGGACGCTGCTCCAATTCTTCCAGGTCCAGCTTCATCTGAATTAATTTATTACGGCGAACACTCCAGTAGTTGGGGCCTTTTAGCACTTTAATCTCCAATATTTTCATAGATAGTATTGTTGAGCATGAAAGTTAGTTTTTTTTAATTATGTAACCAACTGTTGTACTACTATCAGCTTTTGTTGTATCCGCCATCAGGCGGATTGTTAAAGTATTTTCTTCCGGTGGAAGAGAATACTTTAATCTCCGTTCAGGGTTCTGTTCGCTACTGAGTTTATCGAAGTGTCAGCAACTCACCCCGATCTACTAAAGCAAATGGGTGATTAAATTCGCCCCGCCCAATCGGGGATGTGAATTAAAGCATTTAATTTCTTTGTGTCCTTACATAAAATGAATAATTAAATACCATTCAGAGTTTTGGAAAAGCAGGGGCTGTGTATAGTATCCCTGATAGGGGCAGGTGGGTAAATAGTTTTCGGTACATTTATCAAAACGAATTATTATGTCCGAAAATAACCGCCGCCGTTTTTTGCAAAAGGTAGGAGCTTTTTCTGCCACTGCATTTTTATCTTCCTTGTCACAGCCTTCCTGGAGCCGTAATCTGGAAAGTGCTTTGCGCAATGCACAAGGAATTTCCCCGGCCAGTCTTGCTACCGAAGAAGATTTCTGGTATTATATTCAACAATCTTTTACAGTATCGCCATCGCTTATTAATTTAAATAATGGTGGTGTAAGCCCTGCACCTAAAACAGTGCAGGAAGCAATGAAACGGTATTATGATTACTGCAACGAAGCCCCAAGTTATTATATGTGGAGAATATTAGACCAGGGAAGAGAGCCGCTGAGGAAAAACCTGGCAAAACTGGCAGGTTGTGATCCGGAAGAAATTGCCATTAACAGAAATTCATCCGAAGGGTTAGAAACCGTCATATTTGGTTTGCAATTAAAGGCCGGTGATGAAGTAGTAGCCAGTAAGCAGGATTATCCCAATGTAATTAATGCATACAACCAAAGAGAAATAAGGGACGGTATAAAAATAGTTTGGGTAAACCTGGAACTGCCCAGTGAAGATGAAAATTATTTAGTAAAACAATTTGTCAATGCATTTACGGCCAAAACGAAGGTGGTTAATATCACTCATATCATTAACTGGAACGGGCAAATATTACCAGTAAAAAAAATTGCAGCTGAAGCACATAAAAGAGGAATAGAAGTAGTGGTGGACGGTGCACATAGTTTTGCCCACTTTGATTTTAAAATTCCTGATCTGGATGCCGATTATTTTGCTGCCAGTTTACACAAGTGGTTATATGCACCTATAGGCAGTGGTTTATTGTATGTGAGAAAAGAAAAAATAAAAATGATTTATCCCATGTTCGCCACCAGCGAAAATCCATTGAAGGATGACATCCGGAAATTTGAGAACCTCGGCACCCGCCCTATGTTTATTGAGCAGGCAATAGGAAAAGCCATTGAGTTTCATGATATGATTGGTAGCGAAAGAAAAGAAAAGCGATTACATTATCTGAAAAATTACTGGATGGAAAAAGTAAAAGACATTCCCAAAGTGAAACTGAATACTTCGATGCATCCTAAATGGGGATGTGCTATTGGTAATGTATTGGTGGAAGGAAAAAAGGCCGGAGAACTGGATTCATTTCTGCTGGATAAATATAAAATACACACAGTGGGTATTGAATGGGAAAATATAAAAGGAATAAGAGTGACACCAAATGTTTATACAACGATTAAAAACCTGGATGTGCTGGTGGAAGGAATAACAGCTTTTGCAAAAACATAATCATCCGTGTTGCTATTGCTAACTTGCAAATAATGTCCAAACTCCACACCAACCGCAAAATAAATCTCCTGCAGGCTACTTCTATCAACATGATTGATATGGTGGGTATTGGTCCATTTGTAGTAATGCCATTTGTGGTGGCGCAATTCAGCAGCGGTCTTTTTATCTGGGCATGGATATTCGGTGCATTCACAGCTTTTATGGATGCGATGACGTGGAGTGAATTGGGGGCTAAGTATCCATTAGCCGGGGGTACTTATAATTTTCACCGTATTGCCTTTGGAACAAAAGGCGGTAAACTAATGAGTTTTTTATTTGTATGGCAAACATCTATACAAGCACCATTGGTAGTGGCCTCTGCTTCTATTGGCTTTGCACAATATCTTTCCTATTTCGGCCACTTAGGTTTTATTCAGGAAAAAATAGTTTCTGGCGGCTTAGTCATCCTTGTTTTTATTTTGCTGTATAGAAAAATAGAAACTATCGGTAAAATATCGGTGGTTATGGGTATCATCGTAGTGCTTACGATCCTTTGGATAATTGTAAGCGGATTATTGCATCATCAACATCCGGTAAAGTTTCTGCCAACCGGCGGGGAATCTTTTTTTACCCTTGCCTTTTGGGCAGCTGTGGGTCAAGCCTCTGTTAAAACTGTTTATGCTTACCTGGGTTATTACAATGTTTGTCATCTTGGTGGAGAGATAAAAAATCCGGGTATCAATATTCCAAGAAGTATATTTATTTCCATCTTTGGTATTACTACATTGTACTTATTGATGAATATTAGTGTAATGAGTGTAATGCCGTGGGAATCTATTAATAAAGACAATAAATATTTAGTAAGCAGTTTTATGGAACAGCTGTATGGTTATCAGGCAGGTGTTTTGGTTACGATATTAATTCTATGTATTGCATTCTCTTCACTCTTCGCCGTTGTACTGGGTTATTCACGGGTGCCGTATGCAGCAGCAGTTGATAATAATTTCT
>JBKJXQ010000114.1:0-6098 GCA_046716235.1 Chitinophagaceae bacterium | reverse complement strand
AAAATATAACCATCACCATTTATTTTCCAACCAATAAAACCAAAAATGATAGAAGGTAAAATAACTAATGCCAATATTTTCCACAGTGGCATATCACCGGGGTTCAATGGTTTTCGAATGTCATATTCTTTATAATGTTTAGTACCGATAAGAAAAGTAATTACACCTATAAACATGCCCACACCTGCTGCTGCAAAAGCGGCCCCCCATCCGATAGTAGTGTACAAAGCCGCCCCAAAAAAATTACAAACAAAGGCGCCGATATTAATACCCATGTAAAAGATGTTATAGCCTTCATCTTTCTGATGCAGATGTTGCGGAGTAGAATATACATTACCAAGCAGCGTTGAAATATTCGGTTTGAAAAATCCATTGCCAATAATGACCAACGCCATAGAAACATATAGCATTGTTTCATTGTGAATTCCCATGGTGCAATAACCAATGCCCATAAGCAGCCCACCCAAAACGATTGAACGGCGATAACCTAAATACCTGTCAGCAATTAAACCACCAAGAAAGGGAGTGAAAAATACCAACGCAATGAAAGTGCCATATAAACTGGCAGAATCTTTTTCATCCATATTAAAGCCACCAACAGAATCTTTCAGGTGTGGAGTAAAGATTCCAATCATCAGATAATAACCAAACCGCTCCCACATTTCGGAGAAAAATAAAAAAGGCAATGCTTTTGGATGTTTCTTCCACATAGTCAGAGTGTTTAAGATATTAAGATAGGAAAATTGAGGATAGGGGAAATAAAAAAGGTGATGGAACCAACCATCACCTTTTTAAAATTATTTTATTGATTTATCTCAGTCCATGCATTTTCTTTTTCAATACCGGGCTGATTAAAAACAATAATACCGCTGCTACTCCCGCAAATCCTACAAATACCATGAAATAACTATTCATGCTATCAATCTTAAATCCAAAAAGCTCAGGCGGAGGTAAAGTAGATTTTGGGTCAGGGTATAATGAACTCATAAAACCTGCCAGTTTATTACCAGTTGCAATTGCCAGGAACCATATACCCATCATTAATGAAGTGAATCTGCCTGGCGTTAATTTATTTACCATGGATAAACCAATAGGACTCAAAAATAATTCACCAACAGTATGTAAAAAATATAAACCAGTAAGCCATATGATACTTGCTCCGGCAAGCGGTATGTTTTTTACACCAAAAGCCATGAACAAAAAACCTAATGCAAGAAAAGCAAGGCCCAATGCCTGTTTCATTGGTGCCGGTGGTTCAATACCTTTTCTCGCAAGCCTTGTCCATATGGTGGCAAAAATGGGAGAGAGGATAACAATAAATACTGGGTTAAAACTTTGAAAGAAACTGGCGGGCATTTCCCAACCCATTATGTGCCGGTTGGTTTGTTCATCTGCAAAGAAAGTTAAAGAAGCTCCGGCCTGTTCAAAACACATCCAGAAAAATATTACAAATAACATGATGATAATAATAACCCAAAGCCGGTCTTTTTCAATTTTACTCAACGATTTATCAGTTATTATAGTAAGCGGTGCTATTAAAGTCATCCCGTAAATTAAAGAACCCCATACATCCACTCCAGCTACAAAATGCAATAAGCTGAATGCAGCAACGATACCGCCTATAAGAATAGTTAATTGTTGTTTAGAAAGATTGGCATCGCCTATATCATTATCAGCTTGTTTGTTGGGAGCAATACCCAGTTGTTTTCCATCGGGCACTACTACATATTTGTTTTTAGTGAAGTAAAAAATAATAAGACCGATAATCATACCAATTCCCGCACATAAAAATCCCCATTTAAAATCTACTTTTTCACCCAGGTAACCGCAGATTAGCGGAGCAACAAATGCACCAGCATTAATCCCCATATAAAAAATGGTATAGGCAGCATCCTTTCTAATATCTTTTTCCGTGTAGAGCTGACCAACCATTGTTGAAATGTTTGGCTTAAAAAAACCATTGCCAAAAATTAATGCTCCAAGCCCTGTCCACATTAACGTAGTGGCCAGGCCTATATTGCCGGGTGCAAACGAGGCACTTAAAAACATAAAGAATTGTCCGATGGCCATCAATATACCACCTACAAAAATGGATTTACGATTGCCCCAATACCTGTCTGCAACATATCCGCCTAAAAGTGGTGTTAGATAAACAAGCCCGGTATAACTTCCATATATATTGGAAGCAAGTGCCTTGTCTCCATTAAAAAGCATATTAGTCATATACAAGGCAAAAATTGCCCGCATACCATAATAACTGAATCTTTCCCAAAACTCAGTAGCGAATAAAACATATAAGCCTTTGGGATGTCCTTTTTGTGTTGTTACCTCAGCCATAATCAGATTTTTAGTTAATGAATCAAAGTCATTATTTTTTAGCACAACCAAAATACAGAAATTTAGCCACTCAACATTTTTTCCTGTAATTTTTAATGGATGTAACCGATATTCGCAATTCGTTAAGAGCCAACAATTAAAAGAACCATGCGTATTCTGTTATTAGGGTCTGGTGGCAGGGAACATGCCCTGGCCCATAAACTTTCTCAAAGTCCACTTTGCGAATCTCTCTTTATAGCTCCGGGAAATGCCGGTACCGCACTTTGCGGTATCAATTTAAATTTTGCATTTACCGATTTTGAATCTATAAGGAAAGCCTGTATAGATAAAAAAATAAATTTGGTAATAGTAGGCCCCGAAGAACCATTGGTAAAAGGTGTTACCGATTTTCTTATCAGTGATCCGGCTTTAAAAGATATTGATGTGATTGGTCCTGATAAAGAAGGAGCCCAATTGGAAGGAAGTAAAGCTTTTGCCAAAGCATTTATGATGCGCCACAATATTCTTACTGCAGCATATAAAGAATTTACACTCGATAATTACCAGGAAGGGGTAACGTATTTGCAAAAACATAAACTACCTATTGTAATGAAAGCCGATGGACTGGCTGCCGGCAAGGGAGTGGTGATTTGCGAAAATCATCTTGAAGCTATTGCAGAATTTGAATTAATGATACAACGGGCCAAATTTGGAGAAGCTGGTAAAAGAGTAGTAATAGAAGAATTTTTACACGGCATAGAAATGTCTGTATTTGTATTAACAGATGGAAAGAATTATGTGTTGCTGCCTGAGGCTAAAGATTATAAAAGAATTGGAGAAAAAGATACGGGACCCAATACCGGAGGCATGGGTGCTGTAAGTCCGGTGCCATTTGCCACTGCTGCATTGATGAAAAAAATTGAAGAGAAAACTATTAAGCCAACAGTAGAAGGTTTGCAAAAAGAAGGGCTGGGCTACCGGGGTTTTATCTTTTTCGGTTTTATGATTGTGGATGATGAGCCTTACCTGATTGAATACAACTGTCGCATGGGCGACCCGGAAACTGAAGTAGTGATACCAAGATTGAAAAATGATTTGGTGGAATTATTAACGGCGGCAACTAAACAGCAATTGCATACAATAAAAATTGAAACAGACCCTAGAACAGTGTGTACAATAGTAGCTGTAAGCGGCGGCTATCCCGGTGAGTACAAAAAAGGGTACGAAATAAATGGACTGGATGATATAAATCCGGCTGACAGCATGTTATTTCACATGGGTACAGAATTGAAAGCCGGTAAAGTAATAACCAATGGAGGCCGTGTATTTTGTATCAGCTCTTATGGGTTGTCAGTTTTTGATGCGGTGGAAATATCAAAAGAAGAAATGCAGAAGGTTTCATTTAATGATATGGACTATCGCACCGATATTGGTTATGAGTTTGAGTAATCGGTATAAAATCTAATTACTTACTTTCGTTCTTCAACAGGAACTTATCGTATGGAAGTACATTACCACGATTATTTGCAACTGGATAATATCCTGAACGCACAATTTCCTGAAAGCGATAAAAACAATTTGCCTGCGCATGATGAAATGTTATTCATCGTCATTCACCAGGCCTATGAACTTTGGTTCAAACAACTGCATCATGAAGTAAATTCTGTTGTGGTTATTATGAGTAAGCCGGCATTGAATGATAATTCGCCGGAATTACAAACAGTGGTTCATCGCTTAAACAGGTGTGTAACTATCTTAAGAGTACTGGTGCACCAGATAGATATAATGGAAACCATGACACCAATGGATTTTCTGGATTTTCGGGATATGCTTCGCCCCGCATCAGGCTTTCAAAGCTGGCAGTTTAAAGAACTGGAAGCAAAGCTCGGATTGAAATTTGAACAACGTCATGGTAAAGAATATTATACGGCACAACTTTGTCCGGCACATGTTGACATTATTAAACAAGCAGAAGGCAGCCAATCCTTATTACAATTAGTAAACACCTGGCTGGAAAGAATGCCTTTCTTAATAGAAGGCGCTGATGAATCTTTCTGGAATAATTATAAAGAAAATTACCGCTCCAGTCTGGCTGAAATAGAAAAAAATAATCTTGATGCTTTCGATGAAATTTTTGGAAACAATAGTTTGCCTGTTGAACGTTCTTTATCTCCCGCTGCCTGCCGTGCTGCATTATTCATCCTGCTGTATCGTGGTTATCCTTTATTGCAATTGCCTTTTCAATTATTTAATTGTCTATTAGAAATAGATGAACAATTAAGCTCCTGGCGATACCGGCACATGAATATGGTACACCGCATGATTGGTACCAGGATCGGCACCGGTGGAAGTACGGGTAAAGATTATCTGAAAACAGCGGCTGATAAACATTATATATTTAGGGAAATTGCACAGCTTAATAGCTTTTTAATTGAAAGAAGAAAGTTGCCTGCATTAAATCCAGAAGTAGAAAAACAGTTGGGGTTTGGTTCGGCTTAAAAAAATCTTCCTTCTCCGTTAATGGTTCTGTAGGAGTTAGAAAAGAAACGGTCCACCACTTTATTAAAATCATCTTTATACACTACCGGAGTGCTATGGCCCGCGCCAGGCAATATCCATAAATAGGATTTTGGGATATTCTTATAGATGAGCAGGGTGTGTTCTTCTTTGATCACATCATGATCGCCGCCAATAACTAATGTTGGGCAGGCTATTTTTTGCAGATCAGTAAGTGGTATATGTGGTTGCTCTGCCAGTAATTTAAATAGTTTAAGCGAATTTTTTTCCTCTCCTGTCTTTGTTGGTTTGTTTTTTAGTTCTGTAAGAGTTGGGGTGATCATATCCCATATTTCCTGTGGTACTGCAGTGGTATCAGGAACGAGATTAGCACCGGTAATCGCCATTTTTTTAACTTTTTCAGGATGACGGATTGATAACAATAATCCATTAATACCGCCGTCACTCCACCCAATGACATAAGCCGAATCAATTTTCATAACATCAAGCAAAGCAGCATAATCGTCTGCCATCATTTCATAGGTAAGACTATCGCCTTTATCTGCTGACTTTCCCTGTGCCCGACTGTCTGCAATAATTACTTTGTATTTTTTGCTGAAGTAAGGGATCTGGTAAAGGAAATTATTAATAGAACCCCCATTGCCATGGATGATTAAAAGCGGTTGACCCTTGCCATAAACCTCAGCATACATTTTAAAACCACGGATATCATAATATTTTCCCGCCAGTTTATTATGACCATAGGGACTCTTGGGATCATTCATCTGTTTTTGAAAATCGTCAGCTATTTTTTTCATGTCCTGTGCTGCAGCATTTGAAATGATAAGCAGACCCAGCAGTAATATGGACATATATTTTTTCATACCCTGATTTTTCAACAAGATATAAAAAAAACAGGCACCACCGTTTCAAACCGTGATCCCCGTTCGGATAAAAAGAGTATATTAAAAAGTATATCGTACAGCAAATCCTCCCCAGCTACCTACAAATCCACGGTTGTCGCCAAATTCAAAAGAAGGTTGCCAGTCAATCGACATATTAATGGGTGCTCCTTTAAATTTATAATCCAAACCCAACACACCATCAAGCCCAACAAAACTACCACCGCCATATTTAGTATTATAAAAGCCAATATGTGCACCCGGTCCTATGTACCATTTCAATCCTGAGGCTCCGCTGATAGGCCCATGAATTTCATATAACCCCGTTATTCTTGTACCCCGATTCCAGAAATAACCGATAAATTCCAACGCATTATTTCCACT
>JBKJXQ010000113.1:0-3144 GCA_046716235.1 Chitinophagaceae bacterium | reverse complement strand
GCACAGGGCTTTCGTTACAAACTCCACGATAAATCATTGCCCGGTAAACCTGATCTTGTATTACCTAAATACAAAACCATCATCTTTATTCATGGTTGCTTCTGGCATGGACATAGGAACTGTAAATATTTTGTGGTACCCAAAACAAGAACCGATTGGTGGCTGAATAAAATAAACAGCAACAAAGCCAATGATGCCAAAGCGGTGAAGGCAGTGAAGAAAGAAGGCTGGAAAGTGATAACGGTGTGGGAGTGTAAACTAAAACCGGGGAAAGCCGAACAAACACTTTCTTCGCTCCTCAAAAAAATTCGATAGGGTACATCATTAACTATTAATAATCTTAACAGGAACCGGTTGCACAAGTCTCATTAAAATAGTAAATTTGAAATATGCAGGATAAGGTTATTCATATTGACCCCGAAATTTTAGGAGGCACACCTGTTTTTTATAGTACTAGGGTGCCTATTAAAAACCTGTTTGATTACCTTGAAACCGGTGAAACCATTGAAACCTTTCTGCAGGATTTTGACAGTGTTTCCCGTGAGCAGGTATTAAAAGTACTGGAACTGTCTGAACAATTAATTCAATCATCAAGTTCCATCCTTCATGAAAATATTACTTGATGAATCTGTTACCAAACGTCTCAAGCCACATCTTCCCCTGCATGAGGTAGCGACCGTTACCGAAAAAGGATGGAGTGGATTAAAGAACGGTCAGTTAATGGCCGCTGCCTCCGGAGAAGGATTTGATATTTTACTCACCATTGATAAAAATCTTCAGCATCAGCAACATGTTGGTAAATATCCGTTGATAGTTGTTGTACTCAACAGCCCCTCCAGCAAACTGGAAATAATAATAACATTTCTTTCTTCATTTGAAAAGCAGCTTAAGGCTTTTACAAAAGGTAATGCTTACCTGGTAGAAAAATAATCCCTGCATTCCCCCACTTTATCGGTATTAATAATATCTATACCCACTTCCTGCAACAAGCTCCAGGCGGCCGTATTATCAGGCGTGGCCCACAGCCTTAATAGTTTACCCATGCCATGTATTTTTTTTATCAGCTGTTGCAGGCGGCTGGTACTGTCAGGTTCCGGCACATAGTTATAATAATCATCACTGATAAAGGCAATCCGTTGCAGGGTGGCACTATCATACTCTTCATAAGGGCGGCCATCAAAAAAAATAAATGCCGGGTACGTTATCCATTTTGCAACAGCACTCCGGTTACCGCTGATAACCAGCTGCACGGCTTTACTATTTACTGCCCGGTCAAATACGGAGGGATGAGCTGTTGTTAACTGTACCAATGCAGCAATAACTGCCGGGCCGTTTTCTTTACTATCAATCATCAGTACCGGTGTATAGGTTGTATCTGCACTGATGCGACCATTGTGTTGTTGAAATAAACGGATGATGGGCTGCAGGTACAACGAATCTAAAGTGGGTGCAGCTGCAGTATCTTTTTTATTATGTGCCACCACCAGTCCCCGGCGGGTAAGGTACACATCGGCTTCTATGGAAAAAACTTTATGCTGCAAGGCATTCGTTAACGGTACTGCCTGCCGGTAATCATTATGAGCATGTATGCGGGGCTGTGCGGCCAGAGGATAGCCGGTTGCAATTAGCAGCATACAAAAAAGAAAATGCTTCATGGGGGTAAAGGTCGGATATACTTACTTATACAAGGTGACTTAAAAGCAAATGGTTGAATTAATATTCTTGTAATATTTGTCGTTTTAAAAGAATGAAAATGACAGAAAAAGAAATCTATTCGCTTTGCGAAGCAGTTGCAGACATTTCGTATATAGCGGCTGAAGAAAAATACAGAACACAAGATAGTAGGGAAATGATTGACCAGTTTATAAGTTGGGCAATGGATTTCGAATATATGCACAGGAATATTGAATGGGGGATTAATTCACCATTAGAATATATTGATTCGATATACCACTTTACTATCTTTAAGATTAATCAATGGAATAATGTATGAAAGAGGTACATAGACTTTGGACAAGAGATGAGCTAATTCTTGCTCTTAACCTTTATTTGAAACTCCCATTTGGAAAACTACATTCAGGTAACCCACAGATTTATTATTTAGCAAAAATTATTGGCAGAACATCGGGTTCTGTTGCCATGCGGTTAAACAATTTTGCAAGTGTAGATCCTTATCATCAGCAAAGGGGAATTGTCGGATTGCCGGGCGGAAAAAAACAAGTAGAACCAATTTGGAACGAATTTATTAATAATAAAGAGGAATTGCTGTTTGAAAGCGAAAGGATTCTTGCAACAAAAGAAAACCTTGCTATTGAAAACAAGTTCGCTGAAGTATTAAAAGGAACAGAACATCTTAAGGGAGAGTATAAGATTCGAGAAGTTAAAACAAGGGTTAACCAAAATATATTTCGCCAAATAGTAATGGCTAATTATGATAATAAATGTGCGATAACCGGGATTGATATTCCGGATTTATTGGTTGCAAGCCATATTATTCCGTGGTCTAAAAACGAGAAGGAAAGATTAAATCCAGAAAATGGAATCTGCCTTTCTCCTTTGTATGACCGGGCTTATGACAAGGGATATATCGGCATAAATGAAAAATTTGAAATTCTTATATCTGCTGAATTAAAGAAGAAAAACAAAAAGGGATATTATTTGGATCACTTCAATTTATTAATGGGCAAAAAAATCATTCTCCCAAAAAAATACTATCCGAAAAAAGAATTCTTAGGATTTCATATGGATGTAATATTTAGGAAATAAAATCAATAAATAATTTATAAAGCCGAGTAGCGAACCGAACCCTGAAGTGGGCCCTTCATTACCTCAGGATAAACTTGCAAAAGACGATGCCATCAGCACTATAGCTGGGTAAAAGCCAGTAGTCAAGAAATCCTTGACAACCCGGTTTCAGTATGTAAGAATTTTTTACCAGCTTGAACTATTCGGTTTTTCCGAACAGTTAAAAAGCACAGCTCAAGATTGTTCCAAAATGGAACCAACTGCTGGGTTTTTCTCGGTAGTTCAGTAATTTTAACCAGAATATCAAAACCATGCAATCAAAAGGTGAAATACTGATTTACAAAGCCAAAGATGGCAGCCAGCAACTGGAGGTGAGACTTGATGAAGAAACAATATGGC
>JBKJXQ010000112.1:0-12686 GCA_046716235.1 Chitinophagaceae bacterium | reverse complement strand
GGGATCATTGCCTGCTTACCTCTGACAGAACTATAATGGCAGATGTGAACAGGATATTCACTTACCTGGAAAATCCAAAAGACATTACACCTCTAAAAGAATGCAGCCAGTTATTCGCCAGTCCCGTTACGAAGCGTAAGCAACTAATGTTTAATATTGAGAGAGAAATTAAAGCAGCTTCTGATGGCAAACATGCTTCAATTATTTTAAAATTAAATTCATTAAGTGATGATAAGCTTATATTGAAATTATACGAAGCAGCAAGAAAAGGAGTTAAAATTAAAATGGTAGTTCGAGGCATTTGCTGCATGTATACACAAAGTAAAAAGTTTAAGAAAAAAGTAAATGCCATAAGTATTGTAGATGAGTACCTTGAACATTCCCGGATAATGATCTTTAACCATGATGGCAAAGAAAAAGTTTATATATCTTCGGCTGACTGGATGCGTAGAAATTTAGAGCATCGTGTAGAAGTTACTTGTCCTGTTTGGCATGAAGAACTGAAACAGGAATTAATTGATATGCTGGACATACAATTGCAGGATAATGTAAAGGCCCGTTGGCTTGATAATGAATTGAGTAATGAATACGTCCGCACTACAAAAAAGAAAATCCGATCACAGGTAGAAATATATAACTACCTGTACAAAAAAACACAGACGCAACGTGAAACTGGCAGCAATTGATATAGGAAGTAACGCCGCAAGGTTATTAATAACTGATGTAATTACGGGGCCGCAGGGTACTATTGAATTTATAAAAGCTGCCCTTGTAAGGGTGCCGCTACGATTAGGCTTCGATGTATTTGATAAAGGTGAAATATCTGCAGGTAAAGTCGAGAAAATTATAAAGACGATTAAATCGTACAAACTTTTGCTGGATGTGTATGACGTAAAACATTGGAAAGCCTGTGCCACATCAGCCATGCGGGATGCATCCAATTCCAGTGATATTATTAAAAAAGTAAAAGCAGAAACAGGAATTGAAATTCATATTATCAGCGGACAGGAAGAAGCTTCTTTTATTTACGAAAATCACATAGCAGAAAATATGACTGCCGAAGACTCTTACTTATATATTGACGTAGGTGGGGGCAGTACAGAACTCACTTTTTTCAGTGATAACAAACTTATCTTCAAAGAATCGTTCAATATCGGAACAATACGGCTATTAAAAAATCAGGTAGATGAAGCTTTATGGAATGAAATGAAAGAATATATCCGTACTAAAACAAAAGGATACCATCATGTAACGGCTATTGGGTCTGGAGGAAATATTAATAAGATATTTTCTATTTCAAAACGCAAAGAAGGCAAACCTCTTTCACTTGAATTGTTGCGGGACTATTATAAAGAATTCAACAACCTTTCTCTTTCAGAACGAATCAGCATGCATAAATTGAGAGAAGACAGGGCCGATGTAATTGTTCCTGCCCTGCTAATTTATATAAACGTAATGCGGTGGGCTGATACAGAAGAAATTTATGTACCTAAAATTGGCCTTGCAGATGGGCTTATTCATAATTTATATGCAGAAGTAAAATTGAAAGGAATGAATATCTGAAAAACAATTAGTAAACTAATTGAACTTCACAGCAAAATTTTAATATGAGTAATAGTAAAGAAATAAAAAAAGTTACTACAAATACCCTTCAAAAAATGAAAGTGGCGGGAGAAAAAATTGCTATGATAACAGCATACGATTTTTCTTTCGCCTCCATTTTTGATGCTGCAGGTATTGATATTATTTTGGTGGGTGACAGTGCCAGTAATGTAATGGCGGGCCACTCCACTACCCTGCCTATTACTCTCGATCAAATGATATACCATGCACAAAGTGTGGTACGGGCAAGAGAAAGAAGTTTAATTGTTTGCGATATCCCGTTTGGATATTATCAATCCAATTCTGATATTGCCCTGGCTTCTGCCATCAGCATCATGAAGGAAAGTGGCGCCAATACGGTAAAACTAGAGGGCGGTGAAGAAGTTATTGACTCTGTAAAAAAAATTGTCAGTGCCGGTATTCCTGTAATGGGTCATTTAGGTTTAACACCGCAATCAATTAATAAATTCGGAACTTATGTAGTTCGTGCCACTGAAGAACATGAAGCGATTAAATTGAGAAAAGATGCTTTATTGTTACAGGAAGCGGGATGCTTTGCTATTGTGCTTGAAAAAATTCCTGCAGCCCTTGCAAAAGAAGTAACAGAAAGTTTACACATTCCCACTATAGGTATTGGCGCCGGGGGGCATTGCGATGGTCAGGTTTTAGTTATGCATGATATGCTCGGCATTAATACAGAGTTTAAACCCCGTTTCCTCAGGCAATATTTAAATATTGCGGAACAAGCTACCAAAGCTGTGCAGCAATACATCGGCGATATAAAGTCGAAAAATTTTCCAAACGATAGTGAACAATATTAGAACAGATGATAACTAAGAAATGAAAGATAACATTTCGTTCTGATTCAATAGTGTACTTACCGCTTTAAAACACTATCATCTGTCAGTTTTCAACTATCATCTACCTTCTCTTTCCTACCTTTGCAACCATTAATTTAATGGTATATGGATTTTCTGAAAGCACTCAAAATAGAAGATATTAATAAAGGTGTAAGCACCGGTATTCAATGGATAAATTCAACCGGTGAAACGATAGACTCTTTTTCCCCTGTTGATGGCAAAAAGATTGGATCTGTTATCGCTGCTGATAAAGCAAGCTATGAAACCGTGGTAAAAGAAGCACAGGAAGCTTTTAAAGTATGGCGATTAATACCTGCACCAAAAAGAGGTGATATTGTTAGACAAATAGGTGAAGCACTCAGAGAATACAAGGAACCGTTGGGCAAACTGGTTTCTTATGAAATGGGAAAAAGCCTGCAGGAAGGATATGGTGAAGTTCAGGAAATGATTGATATCTGTGATTTTGCTGTTGGGCTTTCCAGGCAATTACATGGATTGACAATGCATAGCGAACGTCCCGGTCACAGAATGTATGAACAATATCATCCGCTTGGTATAGTAGGAATTATTTCTGCTTTTAATTTTCCGGTAGCTGTGTGGAGTTGGAATACTATGCTAGCTTGGGTATGTGGAGATGTATGTATATGGAAGCCTTCAGAAAAAACACCCTTGTGTGGAATTGCCTGTCAACAAATTATTATAGATGTATTTAAAAAGAATAATATTCCTGAAGGTGTTAGTGGATTAATAATAGGTGGCCGTGAAGTGGGAGAATGGATGGCTGCGGATACAAGAATTCCATTAGTATCAGCAACTGGTTCTACAAGAATGGGCAAGGCGGTTGGTGCCACAGTTGGTGGAAGGCTGGGAAGAGCTCTGCTGGAATTAGGGGGAAACAATGCCATCATCATTTCCAAAGATGCTGATCTGGATATTGCCATTTTGGGTTCTTTGTTTGGAGCTGTTGGTACCGCAGGTCAGCGTTGCACCACTACAAGAAGATTGATTATACACCAGGATATTTATGATACAATAAAAGAAAAATTAATAGCCGCATATAAGCAGCTTCGTATTGGTGACCCATTAAATCAAAATAATCATGTGGGCCCATTGATTGATAAAAGTACAGTGGAGCAATACCTGAAAGCAATTGAGCAATGTAAAAAGGAAGGAGGAATATTTGCAGTAGAGGGTGGCGTACTAACCGGTGCCGGATATGAAAGTGGCTGCTATGTAAAACCCTGTATTGCCGAAGTAGAAAACTCTTTCCAGATTGTACAACATGAAACCTTTGCTCCTATTTTATACATCATGAAATATTCAACGATTGATGAAGCCATAGGAAAACAGAACGATGTACCCCAGGGGCTTTCCTCCTCTATTATGACACTGAATCTGCGTGAAGCAGAACAATTTCTTTCATCTGCAGGTAGCGATTGTGGAATTGCCAATGTAAATATTGGAACATCAGGGGCTGAAATAGGTGGTGCCTTTGGGGGCGAAAAAGAAACAGGTGGTGGCCGGGAAAGTGGGAGCGATGCGTGGAAAGTTTATATGCGCCGGCAAACAAATACTATTAATTATAGCACTTCACTCCCATTAGCACAGGGAATTAAATTTGATTTTTAATTTTCCCCTCTGCAACTTAAACATGCCATTGCTTTGATTTCTGCTGATTTTTTACAATTTTTACAGTCTTAAACGATATCCTGTAAACTACAATTCAACTTTCATGAGAAAAACCAGTTTTTGCCTGGCTATAGCCTTTTCACTTTCAATAATTTCGCCTGCTCAATTCAAAATTGCTATAGTAGCGGGTGGACATCAGTCAACTGTAAAAGAGAAAAATGATCTAACCAATTGGGATGATATAAAAAATTTCTATTCCGGCAGGGGCGGTTTTCATACTGGTTTTATAGCAAACCTTCCATTAGGAATAGGGTCACCCATCTCCTTTCAGCCGGGTGTTGTTTATTATAATAAAGGAAGAAAATTTGCCCGGGTATTTGATCCTTCTACCAGTACAATTACCAGTCAACGAAGTACACAGTATATAAATTATATTGATATACCCCTCAACCTTGTTTACAAATTTGGAAAGAAAACAAAATTCGTTATTGGTGGCGGTCCTTATGGATCGTTTTTCTATAGCGGAAAAGAAACATCACAATCAAGTACACAGACCAGTGAAACACAAAATGAAAATGACGATTTACCTGTTGGTAAAAAGGCAGGACAATACCGTGTATTGAATTATGGTGTTAATGGTTTAATTGGGTTTGAATCCAGCCGTATTTTTCTTACAGCCAATTTTAGTCTTGGATTGAATGATTTTTATAAACCCATTAACTATACCGGAACATTCAGGCACCAGGTAATCGGAATTACGTTGGGCATTTTCCTTGGTAAGCCCCTTGACATAGAAAAGAAAACAAAAGATAAAGACAATGATGGTATCGCAGATGAAGAAGACAATTGTCCTGATGAACCCGGATCAACAATTACTAAAGGTTGTCCCGATAAAGATGCTGATGGCATTGCCGATAAAGATGATTTATGTCCTGAAGTGAAAGGGTTAATTAATAATAGTGGTTGTCCTGTATTGGATAAAGATTTGGATGGTGTAAATGATATTGATGATAAATGTCCGGATATGGCTGGTTTAAAAAAATATAACGGATGCCCGATACCTGATACAGATAAAGATGGCATTAATGATGAGGAAGATAAATGTCCAAATGAGGTTGGTTATGGACGTTATGAAGGTTGTCCCGTTCCTGATACAGACGGTGATGGAATAAACAATGAAGAGGATAAATGCCCTAATGAAAAAGGCGCAAAAGATAATAATGGTTGCCCGGTTGGAGAAATTAAAAAAGAGATTATAGAAAAAGTGAACTACGCCGCACAAAAAATACAGTTTACATCTGCTAAAGCTGATTTACTCAACCAATCTCTGAAGGTATTGGATGAGGTGGTAAAAATTTTAAATGATAATCCCGAATTAAAAGTAAGTATTGAAGGGCATACTAGTAGTGATGGTAATTTTGATGCTAATATGAAATTATCCGATGCAAGAGCCAATGCAGTTAAAAGCTACCTTCAATCAAAAGGAATTGCAGCATTGAGGCTATCATCCAAAGGTTTTGGTCCTACCCAACCGCTAAATTCTGGTAAAACAATCGCAGAGAAATCACAAAACAGGCGGGTTGAATTGAAGCTAAGCAACTGATTATTGCAGTTAACCGTCAAAAAAAACATAAAAAGCCCTATAACCGGGGCTTTTATTATGCAAAATGTATGGATGGTAATCAATATTTTTGCGCCTTTCCCAATTTTGTAAAATAAAACAAACACACAAATATGAATAGCCTGATGAAACCTATCCTTTTACTCACTCTTACTGCATGTATATCATCTCCAATTTTTGCTCAAAAAGATGAAGTGCCTAAAGGCTGGCACATGCTGGACAAGCAAACCAGTGGTTATTACGGTATCAGTGTTGACAAAGCATACGATTTTGTAAAAGCCAAAAAACTAAAAAGCAAAACCGTTATTGTTGCGGTTATTGATTCTGGTGTTGATACTACCCATGAAGACCTGAAATCAATTCTGTGGAAAAATCCCAAAGAAATACCATCCAACGGTATTGATGATGACAATAACGGGTATATAGATGATGTGTATGGATGGAATTTTTTAGGTGGTCGTGATGGCAGAAGTGTAGAACAGGATTCTTATGAAGCTGCAAGAGTCTATCACAAACTTAAAACTAAATGGGGGGGTAAGGATATTAATATTACTTCGCTTAGCAAAGAAGATGCAGAAGAATATGCCCTGTGGAAGCGTTCTGAAAAAGAGATAGTAGGCAGCGATAACAAAACCGGGGCCCTCGAATTATTATTTCTGAAAAGAGCTTACAATAGTGCTTTGAAAAGCGACAGTATTTTGCGTAAAGCAATGAATAAAGAAAAATACACCGGAAAAGAATTAGGAGAGTTTACCCCAATTGAACCAGAGGTTAAAAAAGCAAAAAATACTTTATACAGTTTAATGTCCGGCAATGATGCAATGGAAACCACTAATCAGGAATTTATGGAAGGCTTTGGTGATTATGTAGGTGGTGAAGAAAAGAAAGCTGATGCAGGCAATACACCACCAAAAGATTACAGGGGCGAAATAGTAAAAGATAATTACGATGATTTCAACGATAAATTTTATGGCAATCCTGATGTGATGGCAAGCAACAAAGGTGCATTGCATGGCACCCACGTTTCAGGCATCATTGGTGCCGCAAGAAAAAACGGCGTAGGCATGGATGGCATTGCAGATAATGTAAAAGTAATGATGCTGCGTGCCGTGCCGGATGGTGATGAACATGATAAAGATATTGCCCTTGCGATCCGCTATGCGGTTGATAATGGTGCGCAGGTTATCAATATGAGCTTTGGAAAAAGTTTTTCTCCTGAAAAAAAATGGGTGGATGATGCCGTAAAATATGCAGAAAGTAAAGGTGTGCTATTGGTGCATGCGGCAGGTAACGATGCTAAAAATCTTGATAGTTCTTATAATTTTCCCACTCCTGTTTTCCAGATAGATGGTAAAAGAGCCACTAACTGGATTACTGTTGGTGCCAGTGGCGATCCTAAAGCCGGTGGATTAACAGCCAGCTTTTCCAACTATGGCAAAAAAGAAGTGGATGTATTTGCACCGGGTGTAAAAATTTATGCTACAGTTCCCGGTGGCAATACGTATCAGAATTTGCAGGGAACCAGTATGGCCTCTCCTGTTGTAGCCGGTTTGGCTGCACTTATATTAGAATACTACCCGGCACTAAGCCCTGCACAGGTAAAGATGGTAATAGAAAAATCATCACAAAAAACTACTGACAAAGTAAGAAATCCTGAAACAGGTGACATGGTAAATTTTACAGCCCTTAGCAGATCAGGTGGTATTATCAATGCCTATGAAGCCGTTAAATTAGCTTCTACCATCAAAGGCGACAGAAAAATAGTTCCGGTAAAACCAATCAAGTCAACAGTAAAACCGAAAATAAAGGGATAATAGTTTAGTTTATAAAATAATTACAACCCCTGCCCGCTGTTATCGAAGGGCGGGGGTTTTTCTTTTTAAACTACAATACTATTAGTAATATTTTCTCCCAATTCTTTTACCTTTAAAAAAACTACTGCAAATGAAAAAATTAATGGCTTATAGCTTATTAATATTGTTACCCCTTATATTGCCTGCGCAAAAAAAATTCGTTATTCAAACTCCCGATAAATCAAAGCTGCCTGTACTATTCGACACCTATATCCAAAATGCTTTACAAACATGGAAGACACCGGGGCTTTCTGTTGTTGTTGTTAAAAACAGCAGTATTGTCTTCAACAAAGCTTATGGCGTGCAGGATCTTGAAAATAAAATTCCTTATACCACATCCACCCTATCAACCTGTGCTTCCACAACCAAAGCCATGACCGCCGTTTGCATGGGTATGCTGGTAGATGAGGGAAAAGTAAAATGGAATGATATAGTTTCAGATATTTTACCAGAGTTTAAATTATCTGACCCTTATACCACTGCTGAAATTACAGTACTTGATTTGTTTACACATAATACTGGGCTAGGCAATGCGGATCTTCTTTGGGTGTTTGGTTATCCACGGCCGGAGATTTTACACCGTATGCAGTTTCTTCCACCTGCTTATTCTCTCCGTTCTTCTTATACATATCAAAACCTGATGTACCTCGTAGCCGGTGAAGTGATAAAAAAAGTAAGCAGCAAAACATGGGATGAATTTATTACCGAAAGATTATTTACACCTCTTGGCATGAGTAATACTTATGCCAGCTATACAAAAATTCCCTCTGATAGATCTAAAACAACTCCGCATTTTAAAGACAGTGATAATAGAGATACTATCCGGACTATTCCTTATTTAGTTACTGATAATGTAGGTGCCGCCGGTGGTGTATGGTCTTGCACTGATGACATCAGCAAGTGGCTACGTTTTTTATCAGACAGTGCCAAAGTGAATGGTGTACAATTACTGAAAACCGGAACATTTACAGAGTTATTTAAACCACATGCAATAATACCTGAGGGCATGTTTTACCCTACTACTAAACTAACAAAGCCACACTGGACGACCTACGGACTCGGTTGGTTTCAGCATGATTACCGGGGAAAGAAGGTTCAATTTCATACCGGCAGCCTTGCAGGATTGGTTGCCATCTGCGGAATGATACCGGATGATCGTATAGCCGTATATGTATTTGGGAACCTTGATCATTCTGAAATACGTCATGCCCTGATGTATAAAGCATTTGACCTTTGGGCTTTGGATGATAATACCAAAGACTGGAGTTCTGATTTTTACAAACTCTACAAAGACATTTCGGATACAGCACAGAAAAAAGAGAATGAAGAGCTTTCAAAACAAGTAAAAGGTACAAACCCATCATTACCACTGACTGAATATATCGGCAAATACACTAATAAAATTTATGGTGGAGCTGAAGTAATTTTTACAAACAGTTCACTTACATTAAAATTTACTGATGGCAAATTTTCTTTGTTACTGAAGCACTGGAACTATGATACTTTCCGTGGCTGGTATAACAACTGGTGGTGGGGAAAATCTTTTGTCCAGTTTTCAATTGACAAATTGGGAAAAGTTTCCTGGTTATCGATTGATGGTGTTAGCTATGCTAAAGAAAATTAGAAATATCTTCCTTTGTAATAATAAATTATAAATAAATTTTATGCCACGTCCAAATCTCAGCCGCATACCAGAATGGTTTCACAATTATGTAAATCAGGTGCCAGAAAATGATCTGATGGAAGCGATGATAAAACAAACCCCATCGTTTATTTATTTCTTTGAAAGTATTCCTGTTGTAAAAAGAGATTATCGCTATGCTGAAGGAAAATGGACTATCAAAGAAATGTTGCAGCACATAATAGATGCAGAAAGGGTATTTGCTTACCGTGGTCTGTGCATTGCCAGGAAAGATACAACTCCCCTACCCGGCTTTGACGAAAATAACTATGCTAACAATGCCAAAGCCAATAAAAGAGACTGGGATGAAATGATGGAAGAATTTAAAGCAGTACGCCGTTCTTCAGAAATTTTGTTTGGCTCTTTTGATGAAGAACAATTAGAAACTAACGGTACAGCCAATAACAATCCGATATATGTATTGGCAATCGGCTTTGTCCTTGTGGGACATGTTAATCATCATCTAAGAATTTTGAAAGAACGATATTTATAAAAAATAACCCTGACCTAAAATGTCAGGGTCAAAATATTATATACATCAACCTGATAATTAAAATGGTTTCTTAGCAGGCTCTTCACCTGCTTTAATTTTTACCAGATTTTGCTGCCCTATCATATCATTCATTACTTTAACGGCCTGATCAAGATAAATATCTTTCTGTAATGATTTTAACCATTGCGTATAGCGATCTTGTTTTACTTTATCAGCAGCCCAACGATTAGTTTCTGCCGGTAAAGCAGTAACATCAAGTTGATCGTTTAACTTTAATAATGCTTCCAGCTGCTTAATGGTAGAACGGATCATCTTCTGTTCTTTCCTGTATTTATCAATTTGTAAAGAATATTCTTTATCATTTTGTTTGGAGAGCCATTCGGTATTATCCTTAATTAATTTAAAGGTCACATCATTATCCAACCTTTGTTTACTCAATTGTTTAATTGTTTCGAGGCTGTAGCCCGCATTCCAGTTGGAGTATGGAGATTTATTAATTTCATCCCAGGGCAATGCGTCGGCATCATCCTTCTCTCTCACTTTCAGGTATTCCAGGTTATCGGGTAACACAATATCAGAATATACACCCTTCAATTGTGTAGAGCCGCCATTAATGCGATAAAATTTTTGCAAGGTCAGTTTTACTGTTCCTAAATCAGAATTGGAAGTAGAAAATCCAGTTTCAGGGTCAAGGCCAATATTGCGTTGTACGGTTCCTTTACCGTATGTAGAGGTGCTGCCGATAATGACACCGCGGTTATAGTCCTGTATGGCTGCCGCAAAAATTTCTGATGCAGATGCACTGAATTCATTCACCATTACAGCCAGCGGTCCTGAATACAATACAGATTTGTCTTTATCTTTTAAAATACTTGGATTATTATCCCTGTCTTTCACCTGAACTATTGGCCCTTCATCTATAAAAAGACCGGCCATCTGTACCACATCATATAAGGAACCACCACCATTATTGCGCAAATCAATTACAATACCGTCAACTTTCTCTTCCTTTAATTTTACTACTTCTTTAGCCACATCAATATAGCTGCGGGCCCCGTTCGGATGTTCGAAGTCTGCATAAAATTCAGGTAAAAAAATGTATCCGATTTTTGAGCCATTATTTTTTACAATAGCACTGCGGGCAAATGTTTCATCCTGTACTATTTCATCCCGGATAAGTGTTACCACTTTTATAGTTCCGTCCTGCTTTTTCAAGGTCAGTTTTACTTCCGTACCTTTTTTACCACGAATAAGTTTTACTGCATCTGTTACTACAAATCCTGTAAGTTCAACCGGATCTTCTTTTCCCTGTGCCACTTTCACTACTAAATCTCCTGCCTGTATCTCACCAGATTTCCATGCCGGACTTCCGGATAACACACTGGTAACTTTAATATTTCCATCATCGTACTGCAATGATGCGCCGATACCATAGAAGCGGCCACTCATTTCTTCATCAAAATATCTTTTATCTACCGGAGGAAAAAACTCCGAATGCGGATCCATCGTAGTGGTAATTGCATTTACAAAAAGATTAAATTTATCATCATCAGAAAATTTTAAACGGTACCTTTCAAAAGTGCGGTCAATAATTTTTTTCACTTTATCACGGGCATCTTTCTCCAGTTCTACATCAGATTTTACAACAAAGCCTTCTTTACCTTTATTTTTTTCTTTAATATCAAGTAAATCGGTATAACGTTCCAGCGTCATGAACTTCAGCTTTTTTCTCCACCGGTCATTTATTTCTTTGTCAGATGCTGCATAATTTAGTTTATCTCCATCCAATACCACCTCTTCATCTATAGAAAAATCGAAAGGTGTTGAGAGTATAGCATTATAAAATGCTGAAGTTTCTTCAATTCTTTTATTAAAAATTTTACCGGCAGCAAGGAAAAAATCAACCGGGGCTCCTTTTATCTCTTCATCAATCCTGGTTTCATACTTTTTAAGTGCATCCAGATCACTTTGCTGATATATATTTTTTTCAGGGTCAAGGTCATTCATAAATTTTTTGAAAACCTTTTTTGAAAAAGCGTCATTTATGCTTTGAGGACTGAAGTGTGCCTGGGAAAGCATTTCTCCTACTAATTTCAATATTTGCTCATACTTGGATGGAGGTATAGAAGAAGTGTTGGTAGCCTTTCCCATCGTTTTAAAAGCAAAAAACGAACCGGCCACAACCATCATAATCACTATTGGAAGTCTTTTCATATTCAAAAGGTATTTAATTGAATCGGACATTGCCCAAAATTAACGCAAAAACTATGTTTTTCGTGCCTTTACTACCTTTTAACAAGGGTTTTTGATAGGTGGTGAAAAGAAAAAAGCCTCTCATTAGAGAAGCTTATAAAATGGGTAACCAATGGGGCTCGAACCCACGACCCTCAGAACCACAATCTGATGCTCTAACCAACTGAGCTATGGCTACCGTTTTCGAATTGCAAAAGTATAGAAAATCAAGTTTAAGCCCAAACCAGATTTTGCATCTGTTGTTGGTTTCTGTTTCTTTGCAAACTTCCGGCAAAAAACTGATTAATTAATTTCACATGAACTACTGGTTATTTCTTATTCCTATTATTTCTGCCTTTATTGGTTGGTTTACTAATTGGGTAGCTATTAAAATGCTTTTTCACCCACGGCAGCCAAAAAAAATACTGGGAGTTACTTTTCATGGAATTTTTCCTAAACGGCAACAGCAATTTGCAGAAAAGATTGGAAAGCTTGTCAGTGCTGAGTTTCTTTCTTTTGATGATATAGAACAAAAGATAAGTAACCCGGAAAATCTGAAGAAAGCAATGCCCATGATTGAAACGCATGTTGATGATTTTCTAAGAAACAGGTTGAAAGATGAAATGCCTGTTATCAGTATGTTTATCGGAGACAAAACAATCGACAACCTGAAAAAATTATTTATGCAGGAAATTGAAATTTTATTTCCTCAGGT
>JBKJXQ010000111.1:0-4913 GCA_046716235.1 Chitinophagaceae bacterium | reverse complement strand
ATGGTCTCAAAAATATTTTTGTTCAGAATCTTTGCCAGGTCACTTTCAAATGGCAGGCGCAGCAGAATAAATACATCGGCCAAACCCTGCACACCAATGCCGATAGGGCGGTGGCGCATATTAGAAGTTTTGGCTTCCGGTACAGGGTAATAATTATTGTCAATAATTTTATTAAGATTTTTTGCAGCCTGATAGGTTACATCATACAATGTGGCAAAATCAAATTTGCCATCAGTTACAAATCTTGGCAATGCTACTGAGGCAAGATTACAAACGGCTACTTCATCAGGGCTGGTGTATTCCAATATCTCTGTGCAAAGATTACTGCTTTTAATAGTACCCAGGTTTTGCTGGTTGCTTTTACCATTTGCCGCATCTTTATATAATAAATAAGGAGTGCCTGTTTCAATTTGTGAATCCAAAATAGCAAACCATAGATCCTGTGCTTTAACTGTTTTTCTTGCTTTGCCAGCTGCCTCATAGTCAGTATATAATTTTTCAAAATCCGATCCCCAGCAATCACTAAGCCCCGGTGCTTCATTGGGACAGAATAAACTCCAGTCATCATTTGCTTCTACCCGTTTCATGAACAAGTCAGATATCCATAAAGCATAGAATAAATCCCTTGCCCTGTTTTCTTCTTTACCATGATTTTTACGCAGGTCTAAAAATTCAAACACATCCGCATGCCACGGTTCCAGATAAATAGCAAAGGCACCTTTACGTTTACCACCACCCTGGTCTACATATCTCGCTGTATCATTATAAACCCGGAGCATAGGAATGATGCCATTACTGGTACCATTAGTACCACCGATATAACTGCCGGTGGCCCGGATATTATGAATAGCCAGACCAATGCCACCTGCACTTTGAGAAATTTTTGCTGTTTGCTTCAGCGTATCATAAATGCCATCAATACTGTCATCTTTCATCGTTAAAAGAAAACAGGAAGACATTTGTGGCTTTGGTGTGCCGGCATTAAATAAGGTAGGTGTAGCATGAGTAAACCAACGTTCACTCATCAGGTTGTACGTTTTAATTACACTATCAATATCATTTTTATGTATACCAACTGCAACCCGCATATACATGTGCTGCGGACGTTCGGCCACCCGGCCCTGGATACGCATCAGGTATGACTTTTCCAATGTTTTAAAACCGAAATAATCAAACGCAAAATCCCGGTCATAAATAATACTGCTGTCAAGCAATTCCGCATTCTCTTCAATGATTTGCCAAACATCATCCGCTATTAACGGCAGTTTCTTACCACTGCGGTTGTCAACATAATTATACAGCATGTACATCGTTTCTGAAAACGATTTCACTGTATTCTTGTGCAAATTACTAACCGCTATTCTGCTGGCAAGAATGGCATAATCAGGATGCTTGGTGGTTAAGGAGGCCGCCGTTTCTGCCGCCAGGTTATCCAACTCTGTTGTTGGCACGCCTTCATAGATACCTTCAATTACTTTTTTTGCAACATCCACCGGGTTTACCAATGAGCTTAACCGATAACTCAGTTTTTCAATCCGGGCTGTCACCTTGTCAAATTTGACACTTTCTTTTCTTCCGTTTCTTTTAATAACAAACATCTTTCTCGAATTTATTTTGAGGTTAGTATTCTTAAAAATCTTCTTCTAATGAAAAGCCCTGCGATTCTTTGCTGGTGGATAATACACCTGATTTCTGATAATCACCCACTCTTTTTTCAAAGAAATTAGTTTTACCCTGTAATGAAATCATTTCCATAAAATCAAATGGATTGGTTGTATTAAACATTTTTGGATAACCCAGTTCACTCAACCAGCGGTCTGCTACAAACTCAATATACTGCTTCATCAAATCAGCATTCATACCTATTAGTTTTACAGGCAATGCTTCAGTAATAAATTCTTTTTCAATTTCCACAGCATCACTAATTATGCTGAACACTTCATCCTTTGATAATTTGGCTGATAACATACTATACAGCAGGCAGGCAAATTCGCAATGCATTCCTTCATCACGGCTGATTAGTTCATTACTGAACGTAAGGCCGGGCATTAATCCTCTTTTCTTTAACCAGAAGATGGAACAAAAACTACCGCTGAAGAAAATACCTTCCACCGCTGCAAAAGCAACGAGACGTTCTGCAAAAGTTCCATTCTCAATCCAGCGTAAAGCCCATTCGGCTTTTCTTTTTACGGCAGGAATGGTATCAATGGCATGAAATAACCGATCTTTTTCTTTGGGATCTTTTATATACGTATCAATCAACAATGCATAAGTTTCTGAATGTATGTTTTCCATCATAATCTGGAAACCATAAAAGCAACGGGCTTCCGGCAGTTGCACTTCACTCATAAAGTTTACCGCCAGGTTTTCATTTACAATGCCATCACTTGCTGCAAAAAATGCTAATACATGCGAAATAAAATGGCGTTCACCATCATTTAAGTTTACCCAATCTTTCTGATCAGCACTAAGATCTATTTCTTCAGCTGTCCAGAAACTGGCCTCATGTTTTTTGTATTGTTCCCAGATTTTGGGATAATTGATCGGAAGGATAACAAAACGGTCTTTGTTTTCTCTCAATAATAATTCGTTCTCGTTTGCCATGTAACTAAGTTGGTCAGGTTAATAATGCTGGCACGACAGGAGAAAGAAATTCTAATACTTTTTTAAAGCAAGTCTGAGAAGTCAATCTGATGCCGGTACCTTATAATCCGGGAAGGTTCCAAACAAAGAATATTTTCGGGAGGTAATCTGGCTTTCCCGGATATGTTCCGTGATTACAGTTGCCTGTCAGCCCATGATTTAAACATGGTTTCCCTTTAAGCGTAACAATAAAATAATATGGTTATGCACTCCGAAAACGAATTATTTGTAAGAACTGTTGACGAATTTAGTGGGAAGCAATAGAAGAATGACAGTTAATTTTTCACAGAATGTGGATAGTTTTTACAACCCATATTCAGCATGGCTTTCGGTCAAAAAATTGAATTTTTTTACAAAATGTCAATAATTATTTTTTGTAGATTGGGTTTCTGATTTGTAAAGTAGGATAGAGGCTATTTCCTTCAAAAGGAAATCGAACAGACACTTTGTCTCAACCAAATAAAAACTATCTTTATCTTCATATTTAATACAAAAAAATAATTGTATGAAAAAAATCCTTTTAAGTTTCCTGATCGCTGGTATTGGAACCATAACCTATGCACAACCACCATCCGGTGATGCAAAACCAGGAGAATGGTACGGCGAAAAAATAACGTATGATGGTGCAGTGCCAATTGCAGAAATTGTTACAAAACTGGAAGCTGGTGCCGAATCAATGGATACAAAAATCAAAGCTAAAATAGTGGAAGTGTGTCAGCAAAAAGGCTGCTGGTTAAAACTTGAATTAGCAGATGGAAAAACTGCTATGGTAAAAATGAAAGATTACGGATTCTTTCTGCCTGTTGCTGCTATAGGTAAAACAGTAGTGATAGATGGAGAAGTAAAAATGAAAACAATTTCTGTATCAGAACTAAAACATTACGCTGAAGATGCAAAAAAATCAAAGGAAGAAATTGCAGCTATAATTCAGCCTCAAAAAGAAGTAAGGGTAACAGCAAAAGGTATAGTGGTTATTGAATAATTTTTTAAAATAATTTATATAAAAGGCTGCTCTGACGGGGCAGCCTTTCTTGTATATACAGTTTTCCCTTTTGCGTAAACAGTTTTTCCGTTTCCGTAACGAATGCCCGGATGTACAGGCAGACATTTGCAGCATAAAAATGAAATATGCTGAGAAGATTATTGACATTGACAGTTTTTGTTGGTTCTGCATTAATTAGTACTGCTCAGGCAGATACAAAGGTTTTTCACGACGATACTACTAATCCACAACATAAATATTTATCAGAAATTACGCTGGTTGGCCGAAATAGTAAAAGCGATTACCAACAGTTACCTGAAATTGTTGGTACCTCTATATATGCAGGCAAGAAAAATGCACTCATCGTTTTAGATAATGTACAGGGAAATGTGGTGACAAATACGATGCGCCAGGTATTGGCGAAAGTTCCCGGTATTCATATCTGGGAAAGTGATCCGAGTGGTATTCAGATCGGCATTGCAGCGAGAGGATTAAGTCCTAACCGGAGTTGGGAATTTAATATCCGTCAGAATGGGTATGATATAGCTGCCGATCCGTTTGGCTATCCCGAAGCATATTATAATCCGCAGCTGCAGGCGGTACAAAGAATAGAAATCGTAAGAGGCCAGGGTTCGTTACAATACGGTCCGCAGTTTGGCGGATTAGTAAATTATATTTTGCGTAATGGAAGCGAGATCAATGCACAGCATCCTGCGGATAAAAAGTTTCAATTTGAAACACAACAAACGGTTGGTAGCAATGCACTCTTCAACAGTTATAATGCCATTGGTGGTAAAACAGAAAAGCTGCACTACTATTCTTTCTTCGATCACCGCAATGGTGATGGTTGGAGAAAGAACAGCCGTTATTTTACCAATGCTGGTTTTGGAACGGTCACTTATTTCTTTACTCCCAAACTTTCATTAACAGCTGAAGTTATGCATTCGCATATCCGTAGCCAGCAGGCTGGTGGATTAACTGATGCACAGATAAAAAATGATGCCCAACAAAGTTTTCGCAGCCGCAATTGGTTTGACATAAAATGGACAACACCAGCTTTCATACTTAACTATGCTATCAGCGATAAGACAAGATGGAACACCAAATTTTTTGCAACTATCGGTGACAGGAACAGTGTAGGCTATTTGCAATCGATATTAGTAAAGGATAGTATTAATCCTGCTACTGGACACTATAACAACCGGGTGTTGAATATTGATCAATATCGTAACTATGGTACGGAGAGCCGTATCATTACTGACTATAATCTTGGTAAAATGAAGAATAC
>JBKJXQ010000110.1:0-3032 GCA_046716235.1 Chitinophagaceae bacterium | reverse complement strand
AATATTTTTACCCGTGTCTTTTCTTCTTTTCATAATACTACAATCAATTACTAATCACATGCCAGAATAAATTGATACAGGCAGGTTAACATTTCATAATAAAAAAATATAAGGGATGATAAAACTACGGGGACAATACGGCACGAATTTTTAGATAGTATTACTTATAGAAATTACTAAACCAGATAATTATGAATTTGCCAGAAATTTTACAACAACATTTTGAGTATGCCCCTTTATTGAAAATTGATCCTAATACGCAGGGGGTTGCTAATAAAGACACCCCGGTAGCAAATTCGATAGGCCAGGCGGCTATCCCTGTTATCTTAATAGGTCTATATAAGTTTTCCCGTACAGATGCAGGGGCTGCTGCAATAGTTAGTGGAGATAATGCCCCAAGTTGGGTACACACTATATTTTCTGATCAATCTTCAAAAATAATTAAACGGGTATCGGAATATGCTGATACTACTTATGAAAACACAGAAAGTACTTTAAATAATATAGCCGGTAAAGCGGTAGCAGTAATAAAGGAGGCTGTGGCTCCGGATCATAAACTCACGGCTGTAAAAGAATTAATGAGTGCTCAGCGAAACAATATCCTTACTTATTTACCAGCTGTTCTACATACAGGCGAATTAATTGATGATACCACAGTGGATGACCGCACCAATAAAATGGAAGGCCCAGTATCAAGTTTTATCCAGGCTATCGGATCAGGCTTTACCGGCTCTGATAAAGATGAGAAGTCAGAGAAATAAATTTAATTCCCTTTAATCTATTATGAGTTTCGAAATGCTGGCACCGATTATAGCGGGGACAAGTTCCCTTATTGTTTTTCAATAAAAAAAGTACAAATAGTTTATTATTATCCTTTGTTACTATTATTATCTTCGAAATATTTTATTTTATTGTAAAGTGTTTTACGATCAATATGAAGACGGGCCGCTGCCTTAGTTTTATTGAATTTTACTTCTTTCAATACATTCATAATAGCCAGGTATTCTGCCTGTGATGCGGTATCTTTTAAATCTTTTGGCGGGGCAAATGTTATTGATGCAGGGATAGCAAGATTGGTTGGTACAGACGTTGGTACAGCATCTGTACCGCCAATAATTTCCCAGGGCAGTACATTACTTGTAATTTTTCCGGAGGTGGATAATAACCCGGCACGGCGTATAACATTTCTTAATTCCCTCAGGTTGCCCGGCCATTCATATTCTAAAAATAAACCTGTTACCTCATCATCAAATCCATCGAGCTGTTTATTAAGTTCAGCAGCTATTTTTTTGAGAAAAAAATTGGAAAAAAGAATAATATCTTCTTTACGCTGGCGCAGCGGTGGAATAGTGATTGAAAACTCATTGAAACGGTGATATAGATCTTCCCTGAATTTTCCTTTACGATAGGCTTCCTGCAGGTTTTCGTTAGAAGCTACTATAACCCTTACATCAGTCGACATATCTTTACTACTTCCAACTCTTTTAAATTTTCGTTCCTGCATTACCCTTAATAAAGTGGCCTGTACATCAAGGGGTAAATTAACCACTTCGTCGAGGAACAAGGTGCCACCATCAGCTACTTCAAAAAATCCTTCTTTATCGGCTATTGCACCGGTAAAAGAACCTTTTATGTGACCAAATAATTCACTTGCGGCCAACTCCCGGGAAATAGTACCGCAATCTACTGCTACAAAAGGTTTATCCTTCCTGCTACCAGATTGATGAATTGTTTTGGCAATTACTTCCTTACCAGTACCACTTTCTCCATATAGAATAACACTGAAATTAGTAGGTGCTATCAGTTCTATCTGTTTATAGGTTTCTATTGTACAGGGAGATTTCCCTACCAGGAATTCATCAGTATCAACAAAAGTTTTTCCATCTCCATTTGCCGGATAGGTTTTTACAATAGCAGCAAGGGTATTGTGTCCGGGCATGGACACTGTCTCCTGGAAGCTTTTATTAATAACTGTAATAACTTCATCGGGTATCAATGGCTTGGTGATATAATCGTAAGCCCCCTGCCGCATCACTTCTACTGCCATTTTTATATCAGAATAACCGGTAATGATAATAACTATAACAGCTGGGTTAATTTTTTTTAATTCTACCAGCACCTTCCTGCCATCCCAATCTCCCAGACGGAAATCGCAGAGTACAAGATCAAACTCTTTTTCTTTAAACTTTTGTAATCCTTTGTTACCGGTATGGGCCGTGTCTGTTTCAAACCCTTTCCGGTGCAGAAAATGACTAAGTAACAGGCACATATCTGTGTCATCATCAATAATCAGGATTCGCTTCATGTGGTATATGTATTTTAAAATTAGGAAATCCGAAAATTATACGGCTATTACCAAATGGTTGATTGCTGCCCAAACAGTAGAAAATTTAAACCAGGCTGAGGCGTATAATCTACCTTATAAATTAATTAGTAAGCAAATTAAACAAATTAAATGCCTGTTATCACAGAAATACGTCAACCTACTCTCCTTGGCTGAAAATTTGTGCCATATTATTAATAAATAATAAATTGAAATTGCCTGCACGGATGGATCCAATACCCGAAAAAGTCAAAATTCTTATCGTTGATGATGAAGCAGATATCTGCCATTTTCTGACACATAATCTTAATAAAAGAAGTTTTGCTGCATCTTCAGTGGGAACTTTAAGCGATATGGAATTAAAATTACAAACAGAAAACCCTTCTATCCTCTTGCTCGACAACCATTTGCCAGATGGGTTGGGCATTGATTCTGTTGCCAGAATAAAATACAAATACCCCAGCTTAAAAATTTTAATGATTTCGGCACACGATAGCCCACAGGATCGATCGAAGGCTTATAGCAATGGTGCTAATTATTTTCTTTCCAAACCTTTTACTATTAAAGAAGTAAACCAGGTAATTGATGCTTTAATTGGAAATGTTACAGAATAGTTTAAATAATTCCCCAACCTGAGAAATTTTATCTACAGTAGTCAGGGGTCAACCAACAGCCTATCTTTTTTTCCTGTTTTTAACTGGTTGTACCC
>JBKJXQ010000109.1:0-6891 GCA_046716235.1 Chitinophagaceae bacterium | reverse complement strand
CTTTCATGCTTTGGACCGGTGATATATGGTACACAAGGGAAGTTGATTATTATAGTGAGTGGGGATTGTGGTACAGGGCCAGCCATGACAGGGCAGTACCAGTGCTGCAAAATTTTTTAAAATCAATGCCGCATTTTGCTATCTGGGACGACCATGATTATGGCCCCAATGATATCGGTAAAAATTACATTCTTAAAGAGGCAAGCCGGAACATATTTTCTAAATATTTCTGTAACCCGTCTGCCGGGGAAAACGGGCAGGGCATTTATACCATGACCAGTTGGGGCGATGCTGATATTTTTATGACCGACGACCGTTGGTGGCGCAGTACAGACAGGATAAAAGATTCCATTAATGGAATGCCCAATCCTGAAAAGAAAATGTTAGGAACTCAGCAAATGGAATGGTTAAAAAATTCATTACTGTACAGCAGTGCCACTTTTAAAATAATTACCGTGGGTAGCCAGGTACTCAATCCAACTTCACCATTTGATAAATGGAAAGATTTTTCTTTCGAATATGAGGAGTTGATGAGCTTTATAAGGGAATATAAAATTAACGGCATTGTTTTTCTAACGGGTGACCGTCATCATAGCGAAATAATAAAAGTAGAAAGACCGGGTACTTATCCTTTATATGATATTACCGTATCGCCGCTTACATCTGGTACACATAGTTTTGGCGGTCCCGAAAAAAATAATCCTTACCGGGTGCTGGGCATTGATGAAAAACAGAATTTTGGTAAATTTTCTTTTTCTGGTAACCGTGGTGATAGAAAAATGACAGTAACATATTTTGGCATTAAAGGAGATAAATTAGGAGAGTGGAGTATTAAAGAGAAAGAACTAAAAACACCGTAATTGAATTTTGAAAAAAAATTCCCGGTTAAAAAATTAATAAGTACAGTAAATAATCAGCGTATCAGTATATGACTATTTCTTTCGGATATGAAAAAAAATTAGTGATACAAGCTCTCCGGTATCATTTTATCAGTAAGCCCGAAATCCGGATAATGCTGATACTGGTAAATGTATTTGCTATTGCTTCCTTCACCTTGTATGCGTTTAAGAAAATTACACCCATGGCTTTTCTCACCGGGTCTTTTTTATGGGTGGTGCTGATGGTTAGTTTTTGGTATATTCTTCCGGGGTTGGTGTATAAAAGAGCTATAACTTTTAAACACAATTTTAGTATGAGCTTTTATGAAAGTAGTTTTTCTTTGGAGCATGAGCGGGGTTCCAGGTCATGGCCGTGGACAGCGTTAAACCATTTTATTGAAAGCCCCCATTTCTTTCACTTATACTTTGATAGCCGCTCTTTCCTGTTAGTACCTAAAAGTGCATGTAAAGATGCTGATGAAATTTTTGAACTCAGGCAACTGTTAAAGGAAAAGGTGAAAAAACAGTAAAAGTGATTTGATGAAAGACAGCCAGCCGCAAGAAATAGGTTATAATTTTTTTTCCATTACATAATGTGGTATGGTTACTTCCGTAAATTCATTACCGGATACCGTATACCCCATTTTTTCATAAAAGCCAATTGCATTTTTCCGTGCATGCATTGATAATATTTTATAGCCTCTGTCCCTTGCAATATTTTCAGCAAAACTCATCAATGCCCTGCCAATGCCTTTTCCCTGTAGATCATTTAATACAGCCATCTGGCGCAAACGGGCAGTTTGAGAATTTTCTTCAACCAGCATACAACAGCCTAATATATCTTCTTCTTCAAAAGCTGCGATTAGCATATTGTTTTTTTCTTCTTCCAGTTCTTGTGGGGTAAAGCCGAGGCCAAGTGGTTTGCGCAGCATATCCTCCCGCAATTTTACCATTTGCCGGTATTCATGACTACCATGATCCAGAATTTTTAATGCCATTACTAAATTATTAAACGGAACAAGTTCAAAATACAAAAAAAATCCTACATCACCAACGACAGTAATTTCTTACTTATCTCTTACAAAGACAGTTTCACCATTATCAAGGGTTAGTTATCAGTTATTTGAAATAAAAATGGAAAAAAGTAGCTTTCGCATGGTGATTAGTTCAAAAAGTATATTTTTGCACACAATAAACAAAACTTCAAGAAATGTCAGACATCGCATTAAAAGTTAAAAAAATTATCGTTGACAAGTTAGGTGTTGACGAAGCAGAAGTAACTAATGAGGCTTCATTCACCAATGACCTGGGTGCCGATTCATTAGATACCGTAGAACTGATTATGGAATTCGAAAAAGAATTCAATATTTCTATTCCTGATGAGCAGGCTGAAACCATCACTACAGTTGGTCAGGCTGTTACTTATCTGGAAGAGCATGCCAAGTAATGAATAATTTCTTTCCGCTATCCTGAATGATTATAAAATGGCGGAATACCAATTGGAATGACTTCCTGCAAGCCTGGCAGAAATAAATTAAACTCCGCCTTCCAAATCCGGTTACTATCGGATCGAAGGCGGTTTTTACTTCTTACGGTCATGCTTTCAATAGCGTAGTTGTTTCTTTAAATAAACTAATTTATCTTAACACTATATGGAATTAAAACGGGTAGTCGTTACAGGTATGGGGGCTCTTACTCCAATAGGTCATAATGTTCCCGATTATTGGAATGGATTGATAAATGGCGTATCAGGGGCGGATATGATTACATTGTTTGATGCGTCAAAATTTCGTACAAAGTTTGCTTGCGAAATAAAAGGATTTGTACCCACAGACTTCCTCGATAAAAAAGAAGCCCGGAAAATTGATCGCTTTACACAGTTGGCCTTGGTAGTAAGTGATCAGGCAATGATGCATGCCGGCCTCAACAGGGATAATATTAATCCAGACAGGATTGGTGTCGTCTTTGGCAGCGGTATTGGTGGTTTAATAACTTTTCAGCATGAAGTAGTTGAATTTGCAAAAGGAGATGGAACACCCCGCTTCAACCCATTCTTTATTCCCAAAATGATTTTAGATATAGCAGCCGGTCAGATTAGTATGCGGCACAATTTGAGGGGGCCAAATTTTGCAGTAGTTAGTGCCTGTGCCAGCAGTACCAATGCTATTATGGATGCTTTTAACCTGATTCGTTTGGGCAAAGCAGATATTATATTATCCGGTGGCAGCGAAGCTGTGATAAGTGAAGCTGGTGTAGGTGGTTTCAATGCGATGAAGGCTATGAGTGAAAGAAATGATGATCCAAAAACAGCCAGCCGGCCTTATGATAAAGACAGGGATGGCTTTGTAATGGGGGAGGCATCAGGTATGGTTGTATTAGAAGAACTGGAACATGCCAAAGCAAGAGGTGCTAAAATTTATTGCGAAATAGGAGGTTGCGGAGCCACAGCAGATGCCTATCATATTACTGCACCACATCCGGAAGGTTTAGGTGCAAGAAATGTAATGCTTGCAGCATTGGATGATGCAGGAATGAAACCTGACGAAATTGATTATATTAATACACACGGCACATCTACCCCGATTGGCGATGGTGCTGAGATAAAAGCCATCACTCATGTATTTGGCGAACATGCTTATCAATTAAATATCAGTGCTACAAAATCGATGACGGGCCATTGCCTGGGTGCTGCCGGAGTAATAGAAGCAATAGCCAGTATACAAGCGGTAATTAATGATATGGTGCCACCCACTATCAATCATTTTACAGATGATCCCGAGCTGGATCCAAAACTTAATTTTACATTTAATAAAGCACAACGGCGTACTGTAAGAGCTGCATTGAGTAATACGTTTGGTTTTGGCGGACATAATGCCTGTGTGATTGTAAAGAAATTTCAGGGGTAAGATGTAATATTTTTTAGTGCAGCAAAAGGGCGGGTGAAAATTATTTTTTATGAACCTTACACAAGCAAACATTATACTTTTCAACTTTTCTTCGTAGTTTAACTCCTGTGGATTTTTTCAGAAAATTTTTTACTAAACTCGACGGTTCCTCTTTTAAAAAAGAACTTAAAAATTTACTGGGTTTAAAACCTGGTAATATTTCTTTGTACAAAACTGCCCTCACTCATCGTTCGGTAAGAGAAGGCGCAGATGAAAATAATGAACGATTGGAATACCTCGGCGATGCGGTACTCAGTGCATTAATTGCCGATTATCTTTTCAAACGCTATCCGTACAAAGAAGAAGGATTTTTAACTGAAATGCGCAGTAAAATGGTCAACCGTCAGCAATTGAATGAAATTGCAGTGCGGATGGGACTAAAAAAAATAACTCTCTACAATAAAATGGACGGCTCATTAAAAGTGAGTCAGATATTTGGTAATACACTGGAAGCACTGGTAGGAGCAATTTACCTTGATCTCGGATATAAAAAAGCCAGTAAATGGGTGTTGGAATGCATCATTCTGCCACACATGTTTATGGATGACCTGGAAATCCTGGAGATTAATCACAAGAACCGCCTTTATGGCTGGGCCAATAAAAATGGTAAGATACTGGAATTTGAAACACTTAATGAGAAGCTGGAAAATGGCCGCCGGTTATTTACCGTAGCAGCAGTAGTAGATGGGAGGAATATTGCCGAAGGGAAAGCATTTAATAAAAAAGATGCATCGCAAATAGCATCGCAGGTAGCAGTTGAAAAATTGGGTATTGTAAATTCAGATTCAATTGCAGATGAATCAATAGAACCAAAGCTCTAAGTATTTTTTTATTCAACAATGCTAAATATGAAAAACATTTTTTTGATACTGACAATGGCAGTATTATTTGCTGCGTGTAAAGAAACAGTAAAAGGAACAAACGGCGTTATCTACAAAACACCTATTGAATACAACGATTATATAGTAAGCAGGCAAACTACGTTGATGAAAAATATTGTATCCTTTGGAGAAATGGCTCAGACAAATCCAGACTCGGCCGGAAAAATGCTGGATGTATTTGCTAAGGAGACAACGGATTTTATCCGGGAAATAAAAGGAATGCCACCGTATAAAGGAGATACTTCTTTGCGGAATGCAGGTATTAATATTTTTACTTTTTATAAAAAGGTTTTTCAATCTTATTACAAGCAAATTATGGAGATAAATAAAAGTGGTGAAAATAAAACAGAAGAAGGCGTTGCTAAATTAAACAGTATTGTTACCAATTTAAATAAAGAAGAAGAAATAGCAGACAAGGCTTTTCATAAGGCACAAAAAGACTTTGCGGAAACGAACAAAATAAAACTTATTGAAAACTCCATGCAGAAAAAATTGGATGAGATGAATAAATAAAGAAATATGCTATTTTTTTTGCATACACAGCTCAATCAATACCCCGTTGGTATTTTTCGGATGAAGAAAACAAACTAATTTATCATCAGCTCCGGGCTTAGCTGTTTCGTTCAACAGCACAAAACCTTCCTTTTTTAAACGTTCCATTTCAGCTTCTATATCGGCTACTTCAAACGCAATGTGGTGAAGGCCTTCACCTTTTTTAGCAATAAACCGGGCTATTACTCCATCAGGGTCAGTACTTTCTAAAAGTTCAATTTTAGTTTCGCTGGTTTTAAAAAATGCAGCATTCACCTTCTCATTTTCAACCAGTTCTGTCTTGTAACACTGACTATTCAGCAGCTTTTCAAACAGCGGCACTGAATTGGTAAGATTCTTTACAGCTATTCCAATATGTTCTATTTTTTGCATAAACAGGACGTTGAAATGAGGGCTTCCGAATTCGGGTAATATCGGCTGCTGGCCCGAAATTACCCCTTTCAGTTAGAACCTTTTAAGCTAATTTTGTATTGAAGAAAAGCAAAACGATAACTTTCATAATTATGTTGAAATTTCCTATTTACCTTGATCATAATGCTACTACCCCCTGCGATCCAAGGGTGGTGGATGCTATGATACCTTTTTTTACCAATAATTTCGGTAATGCGGCCAGCCGTAACCATCCGTTTGGCTGGCAGGCCGAAGAAGCGGTTGATTATGCCCGGGAGCAGGTAGCCAAATTAATTGGTGCTGATCCTAAAGAAATCATTTTTACTTCCGGTGCTACAGAAGGTGATAACCTTGGTATTAAAGGAGTATTTGAAATGTATGCCAGTAAGGGCAATCATATTATAACCTGCAATATTGAACACAAAGCCGTGCTGGATACCTGTAAGCACATTGAAAAGGAAGGTGGTGAAGTAACTTATTTGAAAGTAAAAGAAAATGGCCTTATAGATCTTTCAGAACTGGAAGCAGCGATTAAACCTACCACTATTCTTATTGCCATCATGTATGCTAATAATGAAATTGGAACAGTGATGCCGATGAAAGAAATAAGTGCCATTGCAAAAAAACATGGCGTTCTTGTTTTTAGCGATGCAGTACAGGCAGTTGGAAAAATACCGGTGGATGTAACTAAAGATGGCATTGACCTGATGGCTTTTACTGCACATAAAATGTATGGCCCAAAAGGTGTAGGTGCATTATATGTCCGTCGTAAGAATCCAAGAGTAAAAGTAACTGCGCAGATTGATGGTGGTGGCCACGAAAGAGGAATGAGAAGCGGTACACTGAATGTTCCTGGTATTGTGGGCTTTGGTAAGGCTTGCGAAATCTGTATGAATGAAATGGAAGAAGAAGCAGCAAGAATAAGTAAGCTGAGAGATAAGTTACAAACGGAATTGCTGAAAGTAGAAGAGAGTTACCTGAACGGCGATAAGGAACACAAACTGCCGCATGTATCAAATATTTCATTTAAATATGTAGAAGGAGAAGGATTGATGATGGGCTTTAATAAAAATATTGCTGTTTCATCAGGTTCGGCCTGTACATCTGCATCTCTGGAACCGTCTTATGTATTAAAAGCATTGGGATTGGGTGATGACCTGGCACATAGTTCGCTGCGTTTTGGATTAGGCAGGTTTACTACAGAAGATCAGATTGATTATACGATAGAACAGGTGACTAATACGG
>JBKJXQ010000108.1:0-3121 GCA_046716235.1 Chitinophagaceae bacterium | reverse complement strand
CAATAATAGTTCTCGCAGTAGCTTTTTCTACGGCTACTTTTTCTGGTTTGTTTCTGCTACCAACTGTTTTCATTACAATGAAAGCAACGGCCAACAAACCAACAATAATTAATGTCCATTTCAATTTTTTGTTCATAGCCACATACCGACCTTCTCCAAAAGAGAAAGCCGCCCACACAAAGCCTTCGCTTTTTCAAAAGTCATTTTAAAAGTTTTAAAAATCATTTTTTTCAAATCAAATAATCAACCCCTATAATAGCTCACCATATATATGCTGATATTTCCACGGCTACATATTAAAGTTTTAATCCCCGCCCTTTATAAAATTCAAGCAATTTAATTTTAAATATATAATCATATTGCGAATACAACAACTGGCTTTTTGCCTGTTGAAGCGTTGCCTGCGTTGTAATAAGATCATACGTTGATAATAATCCTAACTCATATCTTTTTGATGCAAAGTTGTAGGCCTTTTGAGATGCATCTACTGTTTTTTTATTTGCATTAAATTTTTGTATAGCCGCTGTTGCATCATTATATGCTTTATAAATATCCTGCTTTAGGGTAAAGCTGTTTTGTTCCTGCTGCAATTCGGATTGCTTTACATTAAGCTTTGATCGTTGCCAGGCTGTCCGTAAGTTGCCCGCATTAAAAATAGGCACATTGACACTTATGCCAATTGACTGACGAAAGTTTTGATTTACCTGGTCAAAGTATTGCATTTTACCAAACGTGTACACTTCAAATGGTGTTAATGGAAATACCTGGTAAGGCGTGCCGCTTACTGTAACCGATCCAAGTGGTGCAGTAATTTGGCTTTTTGATTTTATCTCCCTTGCTTTATTATTAAAAGCACTGCCGAGACTACCAAATAAAGAAAACGTTGGGTACATCGAGCCTCTTGCTATTTCTACTGATTTCCTCGCTACCAGTACATTTAATGCATCTACTTTTTGTTGCGGCATATTTGCTGTTGCAAGATTATATACTGCCTCCGGTTGTAAATCGCTAAGGCTTTCTATAGGGATTAAATCAACCGGTGGAGTTATAATGTCAAATGCAGCAGCGGCATCCAAATTTAATAATGCTTTCATTTGAAGTAATGATTGCTGTGCGGCAGTTTCAGCACTGATAAGGCTGGAACTATCACTTGCCAGCAGCGATTCAAGATTAACAGCATTTAACTCCGGTATCTTACCCGCCTCTACCTGCCTCCGGGTACTTTCTAATTGTGATATTGTTTGTGCTACTTTCGATTGAGCCAGGGTAATCTGTTCTCTTGCCAATAATATTTGCAGGTAGCCAACTGCTACATTCAGGGCTACATCATTTTGTGCTTTTTCTACACCGGCCCTGGTGGCTTTCAGGTTAATATCTTTTGACGCTATCGTATTCCTTTTTGTAAACCAGTTAAATATATCATTACTGGTCTGCAGAGAATAGTTATTAAAAACATATCCCGTAGTAATGAGGCTAAACGTAGTAGGATCCTGGTTGCGGCCAGCACTATACCCCATGTTGGTACTAAAATTTGCATTAGGATATTGCGACAACTTACTTTGATCAAATTCCAGTTCTGCAAATCGTATCTGTAAATCGGCCTGTCGCACTGAAATATTGTTCTGCATGGCATATTCCACGCATTTTCTGAGGTCCCATTTTTCCTCCTTCCCAAGCGGGACAAGTTGAGCAAAAGATAAAGTTCCCACCAATAGAAATACCACCAGATTAATACACTGTTTCATATCTGGCAAAAATAATCGAATTGCCCTGCCAGATTAATGATTTTTTATAAGTGGGATTAATTTCTATTCTATCAGGGCTGGAACACTTCCAAATCAGTTAACAACGCTAACTAATGAAAATAGCAACAACCCGGCATAAATTTTTTTCAGCCTTGTGTAAGATAGCCTCATTAATTAAAATAAATAAGCCTTGTTTTTTGGAAAGGGATGCACAACGATGAATTGTTCAAAGGGATGTATGGAGCTTTTATTGTTACAGAGCCCGGAGAAAAATACAACAGTACTATTGATAAAATTTTTCTGATGAGTGAGTGGGTTGATGAGAAAAATTATGCAGTGTTTTTAAATGGAAAAACAAATGCAGATACGATGACTCTCAAGCGGGGTTTGAAATACCGGTTAAGGTTTATCAACATTACAGCTGGCAGAACAGATTTAACCGTTTCCATTTTGCAAAATGAAATTCCCGTAAAGTGGCTTGCAATTGCAAGAGACGGAGCTGATTTTCCAGTACAGCAGCGGTTAATACAACCTGCCTTGAAACAATCCGTTTCAATTGGCCAGACATTTGATTTTGAATTTAATCCGCTCAAGGCCGGAAATTATTTGTTCGCTATAAAAGACTACCGGGACTCAATAGTCATCAGCCAGGTATTACGGATATATTAAAAAATAGTTGCTCACTTTTGTTTGGGCGGGGGATTTGGTAGAATCATTTCTATTATTGCTGTTTCGTACCAGTAAATGAATAGTTATTCTATAACTGTCCCACTGCATCACTCCGAAAATTATTCAACTTACAATCTCTCTTTGCACTCCGGGTATTTCCATTACCAAGTTTTCTCCGTAAGCACTGGCTGGTGTTTGATAGCCGGGCAAAAAGTTTCCCATTAGTACTTTTTGTACAATGATCAATGCACTGTGAGTGGTTAGCGTATATCCCTCGGGGCCGCAGAGCCGTGCAGTAATTGTTTGGCCTGCATTATTAATAACCTGACCCCACACTAAGCTGGTGGCCTTGCTTCGCCGCTCATCCGAAGGGCCGGCCGGCCGCTGATTAATTTTCTTTTTAATATAGTTCCGTACAAAAGATGTCCGTAGCAACCAGTTAAACAGAGCTTGTCCTTTTAAGATGTTATATGTTTTTTTGGCAATGCCCGTGTACGTTGTTATATCCGGGATGCCGGTAGTAAAAAAGGCAGTAGAAATATCACCCCATGGAATACTCATCTCAATTATTTTTTTTACACTTGCACGGGATCCTGTAAAAAAGTCAACCCACATTCCTTTCTGTCCGAGTGGCTGTCGGATTATTTTTCCTTTTTTTCTTACTGCACCACCTTCGCCTATTTTATTCGCCATGGTGGCGGCGGTGC